>JALYWQ010000275.1 GCA_030852625.1 Actinomycetota bacterium | reverse complement strand
CCCGCACACCGGTCGGAGCCCGGGCCGGCTGCGCGGCGCCCAGCGGCGCGGTCGCTCCGGGGCGGACGGCCGTCGCAGTGCGCTCGGGCCCGCACCCGCCCTTGTTGCAGGCGTAGACGGCCACGATCGTGGAGACCCCCGACGGCACCACGATCGAGGTGGACCGGACATCGCTCGGCGTCACGCCCGTGGCCACGACCCGGCCGCCCTGCCGGGCCACGATGCCGTACCGCACCACGGGAGGCTGCGAGGTGGTCAGCTCGTCCCAGGCGACGGTGACGAAGTCGAGGCCCGCCTTGGCCGAGGTGATCCGGGGCGCCTCGGTGGGCGGGAGGGGTGCCGTCCAGGCGATCGTGCCCGTGGCCGCGGCGGTGCCGAGGATGGCCGGCTCCTCGAAGCCGAGCTCGTCGAGCTTCCCGGTGGTCGTCGTGGGGACGACCCGCACGGTCTCGGACGTGAAGGCAAGGCCATCGGTGACGTCGATCGAGGCGGTGGCGGTCGTCGACCCCTTCGGGATCCGGGCTTGGACGTCCGGGAACGCAGGGCGGCGAGCCCCGACCGTCACCCCGAGGTTGACGTAGACGTCGTAGGGCATGGTTCGGCTCATCCGCACCGGGAACGTCACGCGGGCGGTGCGCCCCTCGGGTGTGCTCACCGTGGCCGCGCTGCCCACCGTGATGACCGGAGTGCTGTTCGGGTCCTGGGAGAGCTTCTCGATGAGCAGCGTGTCGCCGTCCCATGGATGGCCGGCGTCGGTGGACGCGACGACGACACCGCCGTCGGCGGCAACCTCGACATCGCCATAGGCCACCGGCGCCCACCGGGTCGGCTTGCCACCGACCGGCCACCGCAGCAGCGCGCCCCGGTTGGTGTAGATCGTGCCGTCGTCGCCGATGGCGGCGTCGTGGAAGTGGACGTACAAGGGGAGCGCCGTGGTGTCGGCCCGCGTGACGACCCCGCCCGCGCTGACCCGCAGCAGCCCCTCCCGGCAGGCCACGCCCGCCGCACCGGCGCGGTTCACATCGCCTCCGTTGCAACCGAGGGCGAAACCCGGGTCGACGACCACCATGCCGTCGACGCCGTAGCCGGCTGCTCGAGCTCCGGCGCTCGTGAGGCGCACGAACGCATACGGGCCAGCCGAGCCCCCGGGATCGCCCAACGGCGTGTGGCCCCCGACGACGATGCTCCCGTCGGCCAGCACCTCGATCGTCTCCGGCAGCACGAAGGGCACGTGCACCGGGAGCCCACCGCCGAACGTGGTGTCGAGCTGTCCGGAGGCGGAGAGGCGGGCCACCCGGACGTCGCCGTGGGCCACCGCGGCGGCGACCACGATCGAGCCGTTGGGCCCGGCGGTGAGCTCCAGGCGGGTCACGTCGGCGGGATCCCAGTCGGGGATCTCCGGCGCCAGCGCCGGCACCGGGAGGACGACCACGCCGCCAGCGCCGAACGTCGGATCGAGCTCGCCGGACGTCAGGTAGCGGCGGATCATGAGTGCGATCGGGGGCGGCGGCCACTCGATGGAGGGGATCGCCTCCGGCCCGGCCACCAGCACCTTCCCGTCCGGCTGCGCCGCTACGCGCGCTTCCCACCCGAAGCGGAGCAGGTGGAGGCGCCCGGCGTCACCGAAGGTGGTGTCGAGCTCCCCGTCGGCCTCGAGCCGGGTCAGGATGGCCCCGCTGGTGTCGGTCTTGCCCAGCACCGCCGTGCTCCCGTCAGCGGCGGTGCTGATGTCGAGCAGCTGCTCGTCGGCTGCCGTTGCGGAGTTGGTCACCGTCACACCGCCGCGCCCGTGCAGCGGGTTGACCTTCCCGTCGCGGCCGACAGCGATCACCAAGGAGTCGCCGGCGATCGACCCCACGAGGGTGACCGGACCGGTGAGCTCCGCGAGCGGGCGCACCACGATGGCGCTCAGCGTGTAGTGGAGCTCGGGCAGGGGGTCCGCGAAGGACCAGGCACCCGACCCGGCGTTGGGGAGCACCTTCCCGTCGCCATCGAACGCCGCCACGAGCGGGCCGGTGCCCGGCGTGTTGAACCGTTCGCCCGACGCGTAGATCCGGTCGCCCGACACGGCGAAGCTCGAGGTGTCGATCGACCCGGGCACCCCCGCGCCCCCGAAGTCGGTCCCGCTTCCGAAGGCGAGGTCGATGGTCCCGTTCGGGAGGACGCGCCGGAGGTAGCTGCCCTCGAGGAAGATGACCCGACCCTGCGGATCGATGTGCGGTGGGATGAGGCTGGTGCGGTGCTCGCTGCGGCCGCTGCAGGAGAACCCGTCGCCGTCGAAGGACGTGTCCGCGGCGCCGGCCGGCGTGAGGGCCGCGAGGCAGGTCGCGACCCAACCCTGGTCGGACGTACCCGTCACCACCACGATGCCGCCATCGGCCCTGGCGCTCGCCGAGAGCACGAGCGCCGACCGGTAGGCCGTGTCCCACGTGGGTTCCGGGCGGGGGACGACTGCGGCGGCCGTGCCCTCCTCCCCGTAGGCGTCGTCGGGACGGCCGTCGGCGCCGACCCGACGGGCCAGCAGTCGGGTGTCGGCCGCCCAGGCCACCGTCACCCGGCCCAGGGTGTCGACGGCGTGGGCGGTGCCCCGGGCTCCGGGTGTCGCGACGGTGACCGTGCCCCCGCCGAAGGACCGGTCGATGCTGCCGTCGAGGAGGATCCGGCGGAGCTCCGTGCGGTCCGCGCGATCCACCCGCACGACGATCGTTCCCAGCGGCCCTGCCACGAGGGCGACTCGCCCGGCGTCCTCGCCGAGCGGGATGTCGAGGCGACCAGCCGCCGCGAAGGTGGGATCGGGACCGCCGGTGGGCAGCGTGCGGCGGACGGTGAGCACCGGGTCATCGCCGATGTCGCCCTGGGTGGCGACCACGAGCGAGCCGGCCGGACCGGCCAGTGCCCCGATGGGACGGTCGGCGGCGTTGGCCAGGTCGATCCGCGTGATCCCGTCGTCGCCGAACGCCGGCTCGGGGCCACCGCTGGCCGCCCAGGCAGCCGGCGCCAGCACTGTGGACGTGAGCGCGACGACGAGTACGAGGGCTCCGGATCGGGAGCGCGCAGCGCGGCGGAAGCGGCTACCCAGCACGTGATCAGCGTCCGCCCAACCCGCCCGGCGGACAATGAGTCAAACGGCTCATTTCGGCACCGCTCGGGCGCGTCCGCCGGGGTGGTCGGACGGCTCAGGGAGCGGGGGCGGTTCCCTCCACGGTGGTGCGACGGAGCTCGCGGCGCTGTCCGCCGTAGTCGTTGACCGCCAGGTGCTGGGTGGCCCGGTTGTCCCAGATCACGAGGTCACCGTTGCGCCAGCGGTGCCGGAAGGTGAACCGATGGTCGGTGCTGTGCTGGTGCAACCGGGCCAGCACCATCGGCACGGAGGCCACGTCGACGCCCTCGAGGTCACGCACGTAGGCCTGGTTGAAGAAGAGCACCCGACGGCCGCTCGTGGGGTGGACGCACACGAGCGGGTGGGTGCGCCGCTCGTCGGCCGACTCGTCGGTGCGGATGTCCATGTGCCGGAGGCCGTCGTGCAGGAACTGGAGCTTGGGCGAATAGGCGTCGGTGGCCGTGTGGATCCCGAGCGCTCCCGGGTGCTCGACGACCTCCCGCAGGTCGCCCGGGAGGTGCTCGAGCGCGGCAACCATGTTCGTGTAGACGGTGTCGCCCCCGAACGGCGGCACGTCCACGGCATGGAGGAGCGTGTAGCTCGGCGGCCGCTCGAGGAAGCTGAAGTCGGAGTGCCAGGCGCCACCGAAGTTGAAGGCGTCGGCCTCGTCGGCCTCCTTGACCACGCGGATCACCTCCGGGTGGTCGGGCATCGTGCCGATGAACGGCGTGAGGCTCGGTGGTCCGAAGTGGTGGCTCAGCTCGACCTGCGCCTCGGGCGACAGGTCCTGCCCTCGCAGCACCACGACGTGGTGCTCGTCGAGCACCGCGACCAGCTCGGCGACGACGTCGGTGATCGAGGTGCGAGACAGCTCAGCGGCGAGGTCGAGCCCGCCGACCTCCGCACCGATCACCCCCGTGAGCCGCGTCACCTCCACGCCCGGAGGCTAGAGCGGGCGAACGCCCGGGGCGTGGCTCGCCGTCCGCCGTTGTGTTATCGGATGCGATAACATAGCGACATGGACGTGGCCACGCTCCTCGTGACGGCTAGGCAACGAGCCGGGCTCTCGCAACGGGAGCTGGCCGGACGGGCCCGCACCTCAGCTGCCGCGATCTGCCTCTACGAGCGAGGCGAACGGGTGCCACGGGTCGACACGCTGGAACGGTTGCTCGCGGCGGCGGGCTCCTCGCTGTCGCTCCGCGCGCAGTCGGCACCGGCCATCGACCTGCGAGCGCGAGGTGTCGATGTCCTGGCCGTGCTCGACCTCGCGGATCGCCTGCCACAGCGTCACGCTCCCGCCCTCGAGTACCCACCGTTCCACGCGCTGGTCGGCCGGTGACCGACGGGCTTGCGTCCAAGATCGTTGTCCTCCACCGATCGCTCGACGCCGTCCGCCTCCCGCACGCCTTCGGCGGCGCGCTGGCGCTGGCGTACTGCACGAGCGAGCCGCGCGGCACCAAGGACATCGATGTCAACGTCTTCATCGGGGCCGACCGCCTCGACGAGCTGGTGGCGGGGCTGCCGTCCGGGGTGGCCGTCACCCAGTCCGACCGAGCGGCGTTCGAGCGTGACGGTCAGACCCGACTGTGGTGGGACGGCACCCCGGTCGACGTGTTCCTCTCGAACACGCCGTTCCATGACCACGCGGAGGCCAGTGTCCGCAGGGTTCCCTTCGACGAGGTCGACGACCTGCCGATCCTCGCGTGCGCCGACCTCGCAGTGTTCAAGGCCTTCTTCGGTCGGGCCAAGGACGCCGTCGACGTCGCCGAGATGGTGCGAACCGGAGCGGTCGTCCTGGAGCACCTCCGCGACACCGTGGAGGCGCTGTTGGGCGACGGCGACCGGGATCGCTTCTTCACCCGCGTCGAGGACGCCCTGACCGACTGATGCGCGGCGGAACGCACGTGGAGCGAAGCGACACCCCGGCGACGTAGCGGTCCAGCGAGGTCCCGGTGGCTAGCGAATGCGCCGCCGGGACAGTTGCGGAGGCGAGGCCGGAAGCGCCGCAGGCGCCCCGCCCGACCGGAGCAACCAAAATTACGGCTCGGGGATCTCGAAGTGCTCGTCGCGGAGCTCGAACGCCTTCTTGGAGCCGACCTGGGCCCGGGTCTTCACGAAGTTGAACTCCCCCTCCTCGAACTGGAGGTTCGTGCCGAAGGCGTGGAAGAGGTAGCTGGCCACCTCTTCCCCCTGGTAGCCCTGCAGCTGCTCGACGAGGCGGAAGGCCTCCTTGGCGATGACGATGCCGTCGGCCGGCATCTTGGCCACCTTCTGGGCCCACCAATCGGCCCGGGCCGGGACCTCGTCGTCGTCGCAGATGTCGGTGAACACCTGGAGCGGGGTGAGCTCGCCGGCTTCGATGACGTCGCCGGTGAGCAGCAGGCGCCGGGCCAGGTTGGGACCGAGCCGGTAGAAGAACATGTGGAGGCTGCCGAGGGCCGGTCCGAGGAATCGCGTGGCCGGCATGCCGACCTTGGTGGAACGGCCGACGACGGAGATGTCGGCCATCAGCGCCAGCTCGAAGCCGCCGCCGAGGGCGTAGCCGTTCACCTCGGCCACGGTGGCCTTCGGGTAGCCGAGGAAGTCGTGGTAGAAGTCGAACGTCTTGCGGTCGACCGACAGGCGCCGCCGCTGGCTCGGCCGGCGGGGCTTGCGGGGGGCCTCACCGTCACTCCCGGAGCCGTTGGCGCTCTCGGCCCCGTCCTTGCCGTACCAGGCGTAGGCGTTGCCCATGTCGGCACCGGTGCTGAACACGCCACCCTCGCCACGGAGGTGGACGACCTTGACGTCGTCGTCGAGGGCCAGATCGTCGAGGTAGGAACCGAGCTGCTCCCGCATGGCGGGGTCGTAGGTGTTGCGGCGCTCCGGGTTGTTGAGGCTGATCCGGGCGATGCCGGTCTCGGCATCCACGGCCAACAAGACGCGTTCGTCGGTCATGGGGACACGGTATAACCTCTAGATGTTTTGAGCGACCGACACGCTGGGGGAGGTGGGATGACGGACGCACCGGTGCGCATCGAGGCCGTCGACGGGGTGCTCCGCATCACGCTCGACCGGCCCAGCCACAAGAACTCGCTCACGCCGACGTCGGTGCGCACGATCATCGAGGCCCTCGAGCCGGCGGCCCACGACGACACGCTGCGGGTCGTGCTCCTCACCTCGAGCGGCGACGACTTCTGTTCCGGCGCCGACATCGTGGCCAGCAACCCCAGCGACGGGGATCGGCCCCGTGTCGGCAACCTGCAGCGCCGCACCGCGGTGCAGGCCCACCGCCTCATCGAGGTGCTCACCACGATCCAGCTGCCGGTCGTCGGCGCCGTGCGCGGGTGGGCCGCCGGGCTCGGCTGCCAGCTGGCCCTGGCCGCCGACTTCACCGTCGCCGCCGACGACGCCACCTTCTGGGAACCGTTCGTGTCGCGGGGCTTCACGCCCGACAGCGGGGCCACCTGGCTGCTCCCCCGCCTCGTCGGGGTGGCCCGGGCCAAAGAGCTCCTGCTGCTCGGTGAGCAGATCAGCGGCCGGCAGGCCGCCGAGTGGGGGATGATCCACCGGGCCGTCCCCGCCGACGAGGTGGCCACCGTGGCGGAGTCGCTCGTCACCCGGCTCGCCGCGGGTCCTACGGTGGCGATCGGGCTCACCAAGCACGCCATCCACCGGTCGCTCGAGCTCTCCATGACCGACGCCATGGCCAACGAGGCCATGGCCCTCGAACTGTCGTCGCGCTCCCCCGACTTCCGCGAAGGGCTGGCCGCCTTCAAGGAACGGCGCGACCCCTCCTTCGGCGGCCGTTAGGAACCAGGCCAGCGATGAGCTACGACACGATCACCTACGACGTGAGCGAACGGATCGGCACCATCACCTTCAACCGGCCCGACCGGTTGAACGCCATCAGCCCCGAGATGGCCGAGGAGCTCCGCCACGCCTACGCCGCCGCGGAGGCCGACCCCGACGTGTGGACGATCCTCGTCACCGGCAATGGCCGGGCCTTCTGCGCCGGCGCCGACGTGGGCGAGATCCCCGACGACGGCCGGGTGATCTACCCCGAGCCCTACCTCACGACGCTGGCCCAGTGGGAGGCGCCCCAGGAGGCCACCCCGCCGTTCCGCACCATGACCAAGCCGGTGATCACGGCCGTCAACGGGCTGTGCTGCGGAGCCGGCCTCGACCTGCTCACCGTCGGCGACATCGCCATCGCGTCCGATCGGGCCGAGTTCTTCGACCCCCACGTGAGCATCGGGCTGGTGTCGGGCCGGGAGTCCGTGCGACTGGCCCGGGTCCTGCCCACCGGCGTCGCCATGCGGATGGCGCTGATGGGCAAGCACGAGCGGATGAGCGCCCAGCGGGCCTACGAGCTCGGGCTCGTCACCGAGGTCGTGGAGCACGACCGCCTCCAGGAGCGGGCCCGCGAGATCGCGGCGACGATCAACCGCAACGCTCCCCTCGCGGTGCGGGGCACCCGGCTGGCCATCCGCCGCGGCCTCGACCTGCCGCTCGCCGAGGCCGAGGTGCTGGCTGAAGCGTTCCGGGAGCGCGTCGTCCGCACCGACGATGCCAAGGAGGGCCCGGCGGCGTTCATGGAGAAGCGGGATCCGAACTGGAGCTGCTCGTGAGCGTCGACCCGGAGGCCTTCGGCACCATCACCTACGAGGTTGGGGCCGACCGGGTGGCCACGATCACCCTCAACCGCCCGGAGTCGCTCAACGCCTTCAACCGCCAGATGTGCGAAGAGGTGCGAGCGGCCTGGAAGCTCGTGAAGGACGACCCGGCCGTGCACGCGGTGGTGCTGCGAGCTGCCGGCGATCGAGCCTTCTGCGCCGGCCTCGACGTGAAGTCCGACTACGGCCAGCCCGCCGACGTGTGGAACCACGAAGACCCCGGCGAGCTGCTGAGCCCGAAGTGGCAGCAGGTCTGGAAGCCGGTGGTCTGCGCGGTGCAGGGCATGTGCACGGCGGGCGCCTTCTACTTCGTCAACGAGTCCGACGTCGTCATCTGCTCGGACGACGCCACCTTCTTCGACTCCCACGTCAGCGCCGGCCTGGTGTCGGCCCTCGAGCCCGTCGGGCTGATGCGGCGCATCGGGCTGGGCGAGACGCTGCGCATGGCCCTCACCGGCAACGACGAGCGGGTGAGCGCCGCCACGGCGTTGCAGATCGGGATCGTGAGCGAGGTGGTGGCGCGCGACGACCTGTGGACCCGGGCCCACGAGCTGGCCGCGGGGATCGCCGCCAAGCCCACCGCCGCCACCCAGGGCACGGTGCGGGCGATCTGGGAGTCGCTCGACCGCCCCTACCGGGCGGCCATGCAGCAGGGGCTCCTCTACACGCGGGTCGGCAACCCGATCGGCATGGCCGAGGTGGCCGAGCACCCACCACCGAAGCGACCCCCGAGGATCCGGTGATCGGCGCCGCCAGCGACCTCTCGCGGCGCGTCACCACCGTCCTCGGGCTGGATCCCACGGCCGACGCGCTGGAGTTCGACGGTCGCTGGTACACGTGGGGCCAGGTGCAGGCGTTGGCCACCGTCGCCGGTGATCAGGTGGCCGAGCCCGGCACGCCGGTGGGCATCATCCTCCGCAACCGGCCGGCCCACGTGGCGGCCATGCTCGGGGTCCTCGAGGCCGGCGGGTGCGTCGTCACCATCAACCCCCACCGCGGTGTCGACCGCACGCGCGACGACATCGCGCAGCTCGGGCTCGGCGTGATCGTGGGCACCCCCGACGACCTGGCCGAGCTGGTGGTCGACCCGGCGCGCACCACCGTCGCCGTCACCACCCTCGATGCCCCGGCCACGGTCACCGTCGACCCCGATCGTGATGCCACCGCCGAACCGGAGCCCGAGGTGGCGGTGCGGATGCTCACGAGCGGCACCACCGGTCCGCCCAAGCGAGTCGCCCTCACCTACGACCTGCTGGCCCGGGTGCTGCTCGATGCGAAGCACTACGAGAAGGACAAGGGCGCCGACGTGCGGCTGCGGTCCGGCGTGGTGATCGTCAACTCGCCCCTCGTGCACCTCGGCGGCTTGTTCCGCATCCTCCAGTGCGTGGGCGACGGCCGGGCCTTCTGCCTGCTCGAGCGCTTCACCGTGGAGGGCTGGCACGACGCCGTCCGCCGTCACCGTCCGAAGACGGCCAGCCTCGTCCCCGCCGCGCTGCGCATGGTGCTCGAAGCCGATCTGCCGCGAGACGACCTGTCGAGCATCCGCTCGGTGATCTCGGGCACCGCGCCCCTGGCCCCCGAGGACGCCGACGCCTTCCTCGAGCGCTACGGCATCCCCGTGCTCCCCAACTACGCCGCCACCGAGTTCGGCGGCGCCGTGGCCGGGTGGAACCTCGCCGACCATGCCGAGTGGTGGTCCACCAAGCGGGGCAGCGTGGGCCGAGCCCACGCCGGCACCGAGCTGCGCGTGGTGGACGAGGCCAACGGGTCGGTACTCTCCACCGGAGCGGAAGGCCTGCTCGAGGTGAAGGCCGGCCAACTCGGGTCGCGCGAGTGGGTGCGCACCACCGACCTGGCCGTGATCGACGGCGACGGGTTCCTCTGGATCAGGGGCCGCGCCGACCAGGCCATCATCCGCGGCGGCTTCAAGGTGCTGCCCGAGGTGGTGAAGGCAGCCCTCGAGCGCCACACCGAGGTTCGGGGGGCCAGCGTGATCGGCCGCGCCGATGCCCGCCTGGGATCGGTGCCGGTGGCGCTGGTGGAGCCCCGCCCCGGCACGGCGATCACCGAGGCCGATGTGCTCGACCACGCGTCGAGGCAGCTGGCGCCCTACGAGGTGCCGGCGGAGGTCCGCTTCGTCGACCGCCTCCCCCGCACCGACTCCGGGAAGGTGGACCTCGTCGCCGTCCACGAGCTCCTGGCCGTCGTGGCAGGCGGACGATGAGCGACTCGGCCCCCGAGGTTTGGGTCTTCGGCGAGCCGGCCCTCGAGCAGACCGAGCGCTTCGCAAGGGTCGCTCGCGACGTCATCGACCTCGTCCTCCGGCTCGAGCAGCCCGAAGCCCGGCTCGACCAGATGATCGCCGAGCTCGAGGCGGCCCGCCACGACCTCACCGAGCTGGTGCCACCCGACCCCCGTCCGCGAGTGGGCGAGGCCATCGACAGCGACGGCCGGGTCTACCTCGACCACGGTCGCGACGTCGGGGCCTTCAATCCCGCCATGCCCGAGTACGAGCTGACCGTCGACGGCGATCGGGCCAGCGGCACCGTCACCTTTCCCGCGATCTACGAGGGCCCCCCGGGGTTCGTGCACGGCGGGTTCCTCGCCTGCTTCTTCGACGCCGTGATCCAGCAGCACAACTGCGAGGTCGGCCAGGCCGGCAAGACCTCCGGCCTGGAGCTCCGCTACTCGGCGCCCACCCCGCTCCTCACCGAGCTCCGCTTCGAGATCGTCCGCCATGCGGACGACCAGCGCATCGAGTCGACCGCCGAGCTGTTCGCCGGCGACACCCGCTGCGTCACCGCGGTGCTCCGGGCCGCCCGTGGGGTGCGGGCCAACCTCCCACCCGTCGACCCCCGGCGGCCTCGGTGACCTCGCCGATCGTCGACGCCGGCGACGACCTGCCCCTCACCGTGCCCGCCCTCCTCCACCAGCAGGCGGAGCGCTTCGGCGACCAGCCCTTCGTGGTGTGCGATGACCACCGGCTCACCTACAGGGACGCTCTCGAGCAGTCGGCGGTGCTGGCTCGCGGCCTGCTCGCGGTGGGGGCCGGGAAGGGCACCCACGTCGGGCTGCTACACCCCAACGAGCCCGACTTCGTGGTGGGGTGGCTGGCGGCGGCCCGCATCGGCGCGGTCGCCTTGCCGTTCAGCACCTTCTCGAAGCCCGCCGAGCTCACCGGGCTGCTCGGCGGGGCCGACGTGGAGGTGCTGCTCGCAGCCCGCCGCTACCGCTCCCACCACTACGAGGCCACCCTCACCGCCGCCGTGCCGGGGCTCGACCTCGGGCAACCCGGACCCATCCAGTCGGTGGCGCTCCCGGCCCTCCGCCGGATTGCGTTCGCCTCCGCGTCGCCGGCCGTGCACCTCGACCACACCGCGGGTTCGATCCTCGCCGCCGCGGCCGAGGTGGGCGACGACGTGCTGGCGGCGGCCGAGGCCGACGTGACCCCGGCCGACCGGATGGTGATCGTCCACACGTCGGGCTCCACCAGCGAGCCCAAGGGGGTGGTGCACGCCCACGGTCCGCTGCTGCGCCACCTCGACAACCTCAACCAGATCCGGCGCTACGACTCCGACGATGTGCTGTTCGCCAACTCCCCGTGGTTCTGGATCGGCGGCTTCGCCTACGCCCTGCTCGGCACCCTCGTGGCCGGCGCCCGACTGGTGTGCTCGAACGCGGCCGACGCCGGCGGGGTGCTCGACGTGCTGGAACGGGAACGGCCCAACGTCGTCAACGGCTTCGCGGCGGCCATCGCCCACCTGCCCCTCGACCCCTCGTTCGCCGACCGTGACCTCTCCTCCATCCGGCGCGGCAACCTGTGGCCGTTGCTGCCCGACGACGTGCGACCGGCGGATTCGGGCCTGCGGCACGGCATGTTGGGCATGACCGAGACCGCCAGCGTGTGCCTCCTCGACGACGACGGCATCGACCTGCCCGAGCACCAGCGAGGCTCGTTCGGTCGGCCGGCCCCCGGGTTCGAGACCCGGATCCTCGACGCCGACACCGGCACCCCCTGCGCCGTCGGCGAGATCGGCGTGCTGTGGTTGCGCGGCCCCTTCCTCATGGAGGGGTACTACGGGCGGGAGCGCTCGGAGGCCTTCGATCCCGACGGGTGGTTCTGCACCGGCGACCTGTTCCACGTCGACGCCGACGGGCTCCACTACTTCCACGGCCGGGCCGGCGACATGATCAAGACCGCGGGCGCCAACGTGTCGCCCCGCGAGGTGGAGGGCGTCCTGTCCGACGCCGGCATCCGGGCCCACGTGCTCGGCATCGACGATGCCGACAAGGGCCAGCTGGTGGCCGCCGCAGTGGTGGGCGACCCGGCCAGCGTCGACCTCGATGCCGTGCGGGCACTCCTCGACGAACGGCTGTCGTCGTACAAGGTGCCGAAGGTGTTCCTCGTCCTCGAGGAGGACGACGTGCCGATGATGTCGAGCGGCAAGCTCGACGCCCGGGCCCTGCGGGAGCGCTTCGATGGCCGCTGAGCATCTCACCCTCGGCGCCGTGCTCCGCCACTGGGCCGACCAGGCACCCGACGAGCGGGTCATCGTCCAGGACGACGACGCCATCACCTTCGCCGCGCTCGACGAGCGGAGCCGGGCCCTGGCTGGCCGAATCGTCGCGGCCGGGGTGGGCAAGGGGGCGCGGGTCGGCCTGCTGGCCCCCAACGGCATCGAGTGGGTGGTGCTGGCCGCGGCGGTGATGCGCGTCGGCGGCGTCCTCGTGCCGCTCAGCACCCTGCTCCGCCCGCCCGAGCTCGAAGCCCAGCTGCGGGGCGCGGCGGTGTCGCACCTCATCGCGGCATCGGAGTTCCGGGGCCGTCGCTACCTCGACGACCTGGCATCGCTCGACCCGGGGCTGGTCGAGCTCGGGCGGGCCCGGCGACGGCAGGCCCGCCTCCCCGCCCTCCGGCACGTCTGGACGCTCGAGGAGCTCCCCACCGCGACGGTGCCGGCCGAGCTCGTCGACGCCCTCGAATGGCGCGTCCGCCCCGCCGACGACCTCGTCGTGCTCTTCACCTCCGGCAGCCGGTCGGCCCCGAAGGGGGTCCGCCACAGCCACGCGGGTGCCATCCGGGCCACCGCCAGCCAGCTCGACGCCCGGCGACTGGGACGGGGTGACCGGCTCTACATGCCCATGCCGTTCTTCTGGATGGGCGGGTTCGGCACCGCGCTGCTGAGCGTCCTCGTAGCCGGCGCCACCCTGCTCACCGAGGCCGATCCCACGCCGGCCACCACCATCGCCCTCCTCGAACGGGAGCGGGCCACGCTGTTCCGCGGTTGGCCCGACCAGGCCGTGAAGATCGCCCGTGACCCGGCCTTTGCCAGCGCGGACCTCTCGTCGCTGCGACCGGGCAGCCTCGACGCTGTGCTCCCGCCTGACCTGCGAGGCCGCCCCGGGGCGCGAGCCAACATCTTCGGCATGACCGAGACCTTCGGTCCCTACTGCGGCGACCGCCTCGATCACGACCTGCCGCCGAGCGCCCACGGAAGCTGCGGCCGGCCCTTCGACGGGACCGAGGTGCGCATCCTCGACGTCGACACCGCGCAGCCCGTCGGTCCGGGCGGGCAGGGCGAGATCGCCGTCCGGGGCCCCAACGTGATGCTCGGCATCGTCGGCCGTCTGCGGGAGGCCACCTTCACCGTCGACGGCTTCTACCGCACGGGCGACCTCGGCCACCTCGACGCCGACGGGTACCTGTTCTACGCCGGGCGGGTCGACGACATGTTCAAGGTGAGCGGCGCCACCGTCTACCCCGCCGAGGTGGAGGCCGCTTTGCGGGCCAGCCCCCTCGTGCAGCAGGCCTACGTCACCAACGTGGTCGACGACGTCACCGGAGCCGACGCCGTCGGCGCCGCCGTCGTGCTCGCTCCCGACGCCACCCTCGACGACGTGCGGGACGACGTCCGTACCCGCCTCAGCGCCTTCAAGGTGCCCAAGCGGTGGGTCGTGCTCGGCTCGCCCGCCGAGGTCCCGACGCTGGCCAGCGGGAAGGTCGACAAGCCCGGCCTCCAGGCGCTCCTCTCGAGCGTCGCCCCTGAACGCACACCGATACCCTCGCCTTAGGAGCTACCCCCATGGACTTCGCACCGATCGACGCCGACAACCACTACTACGAGACGATCGACGCCTTCACCCGGCACCTCGACCGGAAGTTCGTCGAGCGGGGCGTGAAGCCGATCCAGGACGGCAAGCGCGTCAAGGTCCTCATGGGCGGGAAGCTCAACTCGTTCATCCCGAACCCGACGTTCGATCCGATCATCGTGCCCGGCTGCCTCGACCCGCTCTTCCGGGGCCAGATCCCCGAAGGCGTCGACCCGCGATCGCTGTTCCAGGTCGAGCCACTCGAGAACCATCCCGAGTACCAAGGACGCGACGAGCGCCTGCGGGTGATGGACGCGCAGGGGATCGGTGCTGCCCTCCTGTTCCCGACCTTCGGGTGCGGCGTGGAAGAGGGCCTCAAGGACGACATCCCGGCCACGATGGCGAGCCTGTCCGCCTTCAACCGCTGGCTCGAGGAGGACTGGGGCTTCGCCCATGAGGACCGCCTCTACGGCGTCCCGATGATCTCGCTGGCCGACCCGGACCTGGCCGTCGCCGAGGTCGACTCCCTCCTCGAGCGGGGAGCGAGGATGATGCACGTCCGGCCGGCCCCGGTGCCGGCGCCCAACGGTGCCAGCCGCTCGCTCGGCGACAAGCTGTTCGACCCGGTGTGGGCCCGGCTGGCCGAGGCCGGTGTGCCCGTCGGCTTCCACCTCGGCGACAGCGGCTACGAGGCCCGCTTCGGCCCGGCGTGGGGCGGCAGGAGCACGTTCGGCTTCGGCCAGACCGACCCGCTCGGCCGCGTGCTCGCCGAGGGGCGGGCCATCCACGACACCATGGCGGCGCTCGTGGTCCACGGCGTCTTCAGTCGCCACCCGGGGCTCAAGGTCGCCAGCATCGAGAACGGCTCCGACTGGGTCCACCTGCTGGTGAAGCACCTCAAGAAGCAGGCCAACCAGACCCCCCACGTGTTCGCCGAGGATCCGCTCGACACGATCCGCCAGCACGTGTGGACCACGCCGTACCTCGAGGAGGACCTCAGCGCGCTGGCCGACCTCATCGGCGTCGAGCGCATCCTCTTCGGTTCGGACTGGCCCCACGGCGAGGGCGTGGCCCAGCCGCTCGACTTCACCAAGGAGCTCGGCGCCTTCGACGACGCCGCCGTCCGTCGCATCATGCGCGACAACGTGCTCGAGCTCCTCCCGCCCGCCTGATGTCCGAGCGGGTCGACGACGAACGAGTGCAGCTCGAGCGCGAGGTCAACGCCTGGCTCGACGAGCACTGGGATCCCGACCTCACCGTCGAGGCGTGGTGGCGGGTCGTCGCCGCCGCCGGTTGGACGGCGCCGCACCTGAAGCCCGAGGAGGGCGGCCGGGGTCTGTCCCGGCGGTCCGGCATGCACGTGCGGCGGATCTTCGGCGCCCGCGGCGCCCTCCGCCCGCCGGGCGGTCTCGGGCTGCTCATGGCCGGGCCCACCATCCTCACCCACGGCACGCCCGACCAGATCGCCCGCCACCTGCCCCCGATCCTCGAGGGCCGGCTCGGATGGTGCCAGCTCTTCAGCGAGCCCGGCGCCGGCTCCGACCTGGCGGGGCTGAGCACCCGGGCTGTGCGCGATGGCGACAGGTGGATCATCACCGGCCAGAAGGTGTGGAGCAGCGAGGCGCGCGAGTGCGACTACGGCATGCTCCTCGCCCGCACCGACGTCGACGTGCCGAAGCATCAGGGCATCTCCTGGTTCGCCTTCAAGCTCGACCAGCCCGGCGTCACCATCCGCCCCCTTCGGGAGATGACCGGCGACGCCGTGTTCAACGAGATCTTCATCGACGAGGCGGTGTGCGACGACGCCGACCTCATCGGTGGCGAGGGCAACGGCTGGGCCGTCACCCAGACCACCCTGTTCTTCGAGCGCAGTGGCATCGGCGCCGGCGGCGGTCACGCCGGCTTCCCCTACCCCGGCCCCAAGGGCGGGATGGTCGGCCGGCTCGCCGGCGATGCGGCCCAGGACCCGATGCCCGGCGGCAACCTCGTGCTGTCGCTCCCCGACCTGATCTCGCTGGCCAGGCGCCTCGGCCGCCACACCGATCCCCACGTGCGCCAGAAGCTGGCGCTCCTCTCCACCTACACCGACGTCGGCCTGTGGAACGCCAAGCGGGGCAAGGCCGAGGCCGCCAAGGGCGGCGGGAGCGCGGTGGCATCGATCGGCAAGCTGGTGCAGACCAAGATCATGAAGCTGTCGTCGGAGATCGCCCTCGACATCCTCGGGGCCGACGGGATGCTCGCCGGCGAGTCGGGCACCGACGGCGGTCGCTACACCCACGCCTTCGTGTTCTCGCCGGCGTCGTCGATCTACGGCGGCGCCGACGAGATCCAACGCAACATCGCCGCCGAGCGCACCCTCGGCCTCCCGAAGGAGCAGGCCCCCGACAAGGGCCTCACCTGGGCCGAAGCCCAGCGCCTGCTGGCCAAGAACACAGCCGACTGATCGCGCTACGCGCGATCAGGGTCAGCGGCGGCGGGTGCTGGTGGTGCCGTTGCGGTTGGATGCCCGCAGCGCGGCCATGAGCTCCAGGTGGTCGCGGCGCCGGGCCACCTCGCGGGTGCGCTCCTCCTTGATGAGGACCGTGAGCCACTGGGCGAAGAGCGTCACCGCA
>JALYWQ010000265.1 GCA_030852625.1 Actinomycetota bacterium | reverse complement strand
GGTCGATGTATCTGCTGCAACCGCGCCGCCGGGACCGGTTGTCATGGTCGGCGCCATCAGCGAGCTGGCCCGGCTGGCCAAGGTCGACGGTTCGGTGATCCTCCACGAGGACCTCGGTGACGGGGCGCACCGCTACCGAGTGTTCCTCGGTGCTGTCACCTACGAGTACGAGACCGCACCGGAATCCGTCGCCGGTGCAATCGACCCGGTCGAGGCGGCGTCTGGCGAGGGGGTGACCTAGGGCTCGTGCGGCGAGTCCTCCTTGCTCTCATCGCGCTCTGCGCGTTCGGTGTGTTCACCGCTCGCGCCGCCGAATTCGATCCCGCTCCCGCCGATCTCGAGTCGTTCACCACGAGCGTGTCCGTTTCGGTACCCGAGACCACCACGACGACGTGTCCTGAGGTGCCGATCCCGTCGCCGCTCTGGTTGCGGTCGGTCAGCCTGCCGCCGGTGACGCCGATCCTCGACGTCACCACGCCGGGCTCGACGGAGGGGCTCACGAGCCCGCGAGGCCTCCAGTACTCGAGCGGATCGGTGCAGTCGGTCACGTCGAACACCCGCTACGAAGCGTGGCGGACCCTGGCACCACCGCCGGCGTGCGGCTACCGCATCCGGGGCGACGTCACCGTGCACCTGCGCACCAACTACTCCTACATCGTCCTGATCGGGGGCCTGCCGCACCTGAAGGCCCGGCTGTTCACGTGCTCGACGGCGCCCACGCCACCGCCGCCGAACCTCAGTGACACGAGCCTCTGCACGCCGCTCGGCACCGCCGACGGGTTCGAGGAGATCCAACGGGCCACGCTCGCCATGACCCAGGTCGACCTCGGGTACATCGACGCCCTCGTCCCGGCGGGCCGCGACCTCCGCCTCAAGGTCACGGCCGACAGCCGCGGCTTCTCGCTCATCACCAATCCCTCGATCCAGTGGGGCTACAGCTCCACGAACGCCCTGAACAACGCCCGCGTCACCGTCACCCCGGTGGCGCCGTGACGATCGCCCGACGTCTGGCGGTCCTTGCCGTAGGAGTCGCAGGAGCGATGGTGTCCCTCGCGCCGGTGGCCGCCGCGCAGGACGCGACCCCGACGTCGGCGGCGGCGCCCACGCGGGCCACCGTGGAGCCGGAGGTGGGGGAGTACAGCGGCGCGCTCGGCGACTGGCCTGTCGAGGCGGTGCGGGTGACCGCCGACATCGATGCGGGCACCACCTTCACGGTGGTGCTGAAGGGGAGCAGCGGGCAGGTGCTCGCCGAGGAGACCACGCAGTACACGGAGCCCTTCACCCGGGTGCCGGTCAGCGGGGTGAGCGTCCGGGAGCTCGCCGGGGTGGAGTTCAAGAGCACGCTGGTGCTCGGGCAGCTGATCACGCCGGAGCTCGAGGAGCGCCTGCAGGGTGGCGGAGGGTCGACGGGACAGGTGGCCACCTCGATGGCGCTCGTGACGATCATCGCCGTGATCCTCTTCCGGACGCCGTTGCCGGCGGCCGCCACGCAGCGGTGGACCAAGTGAGACGACTGACCATCGCGTTCGCGGCGATGGGGTTCGCCGTGCTGCTCGGGCTCGCGGCGGCACCGTCGGCCGGGGCGCAGGACTCGGCCAGCCGGCTGTCGATCACCGGCGACATCGACGGGCAGGACATCGCCGACGCTGACAGCGACAACCCGATCCCGCTGGATCCCGAAGCCCTGATCCCCATCCACGTCACGATCCGCAACGAGGGCGACCAGCAGGAGCGCATCCGCTACGTGCGCCTCGAGGGCAAGGCCCTCGGCCTCACGTTCCTCACCTACGACCTCGGCGTACGGGCCGTGCTCGGTCCGCAGGACCGGACCGAGGTCGACACGGTGCTCGACTTCTTCGACCTCGAGAGCCAGGCCACCGGCTACCTGGGCACGTCGATCCGCGTCTACGACGAGGCCGGGTTCCTCATCGGCGAGGAGAAGTTCGTCGTCGACGTGCTCGGCAAGCCCAACTCCACGCTCGGGTCCTTCGCCGTGATCGTGCTGGCGCTCAGCATCTTCAGCATCTCGGTGATCGTGGTGAACACCGTCCGGCGTCGCCTGCCGTCCAACCGCTTCATCCGGGCCTGCCAGTTCGCCATGGCCGGGTCGGCCCTCGGCATCACGCTCTCGCTCGGCGTGTCGATCATGCGAATCGGCTTCGCCGACGTCGACGACTGGGTGCGCATCGTGCTCACCCCCACCGGCATCGCCTTCGCCATCGGGTACCTGGCGCCCGGTCCGCTCCAGCGCAGCATCCGCGACCACCAGGCCGAGGAGGTGCTCACCGCGGCGGCGCAGGTCGCGGTGGCTCGGTCGACCGGCGCCAACCCCGAGCTGGCCGAGGAGGCCCTGCGATCGTTGCAGCAGGGCGCCCTGCGCCTGTCCGCCGAAGGGCGGGGGACCGGCCGCGGCACCGGACGGGGCACGGGTCGCAGCACCGGCCGCGGGACCGGGCGACGTACGGGCCGTCGATCGAGCCGGGGCACCTCAGGGTCGACCGACGTCGTCGATCGCACCTCTGGCGCCCGAACGCCGCAAGGCCGGGGCTCGGGGGCACGGGAACCTGCCGGCCGGGGTTCGGGATCGCAGCCGCCGGCCGATCGCACCTCCGGTGCACAGGCACCGGCGGAGCCCACGTTCGGACGGCTGCCGCCGGACGACGACAAGCGCTGGCGGCGCCGCTAGCCCACGAGCGGGGCAGCTCAGCTGGCGGGGGCGAAGTCGCGCCACTCGACGGGGTACACGAGGTGCTCCCCGCCGATGCCCTTCAGCTCCACCGGGCGGGCGTCGCCGAAGTGCAGGTCACCGCGCGCCGAGGCGATCTCCCGGACGAGCGACGACACGAGGATCTCGCCCCCGTTGGCCACGCCACCGACCCGCGCCGCGATCATCACGTGCTTGCCGAAGATGTCGCCCTCGCCGTCGGAGATGACCTCACCGGTGTGCACGCCGACCCGGATGCGGACGGCCTCGGCGATGCCCGACTCGCACAGCTCCTGCTGCACGGCGATCATCGCCCGCAGGGCGCGACGGGCCCCGCCGAAGGTGAGCATGAACCCGTCACCCTGGTTCTTCACCACGGTGCCGTCCCACGACGCCACGTGCCGACGGATGATGGCGTTGTGCTCGTCGAGCACCTTCATCCACGCCGCGTCGCCCATGGCGGTGGCCCGTTCGGTGGAGCTCTCGATGTCGCTGAAGACGATGGTGATCGTGCCGCTGTCCTGCTGGAGGGCGGCCAGCTTCTGGGGCGCGGTGTGGACCATCCGAGCCACCGATTCCATCGAGGTCTCGCGGAGGCTGTCGACGCCCGACGGCGTGGCCCGCACCGCGCCGAGATCGCCGACCGTCACCGTGCCCCTCGCGCCGACGGGGCCCGACGAGCGGGCGGGGTCCTCGCCAGCGGCGGCGGCCAGCTGGATGGTGGTGTCGCCCATGCGGACGGTCGACCGGCCCAGCAGCACCACCGTGGAGCTGATGCGGGAGCCGTCGAGGAACGTGCCGTTGGTGCTGCCCAGGTCCTCGATGACGATCGACGCACCACGAGGCGAGACGGTGGCGTGGCGACGGGAGGTCTGGGGGTCGGCCACGATGATGCCGTCGCACTCCCGGCCGATGTCGATCGGCTCCCTGATCTCGACGTAGAGCGGCTTCCTGCCGCCCTGTCGCACCACGATCACCGGATGGGTCATGCCCTGGTCGTGCCCCGCCTTCGCCCCGAACTGTGAGCCTGCGCTCGTCGCCATCGCCAGCGTACTGCCCGCCGTGCTCATCCGGCCCCCGCCCGGGGCCGGCGAGCTGCGGTTCGCAACGACGATTCCGCCACTCGTCGACCGTACCCAGGGAGGTGGCGCGGGACCGTGCGCCAGCGCACGTTCCGACCGTCCGATCGCGACAGAAGGCGTGGCATCGGTCACGCCGCGGTCGCACCCGGGCTCCGGTGCGCGGCGGGAGTGGCCCGCCGGTACGGTGCATCCCGATGGCTCCCCGCACGCCCCGGTTCCGCTACTCCCGATGGGACGGCTCGCAGGTCGGGTTCGACCTCGACGCCGAGGCGGTGCTCGAGGAGATCACCGACGACCTCCTCTACCACGGCGACCTCCACGCCTCGCTGCGCCGGCTGATGCAGCAGGGCTTCAAGGACCGCAACGGCGAGCAGGTGCTCGGCATGCGGGAGCTCATGGAGAAGCTGCGGCAGCGCCGGCGCGACCGCCTCGAGCAGCACGACCTCGGCGGGGTCTACGAGGACATCGCCGAGTCGCTGCGGGAGGTCGTCGACATGGAGCGGGCCGGTCTCGACGACCTGGCCCGCGAGGCGCGCGACTCGGGCGACGCCCGGCGCCAGGAGCTCACCGACCAGGTGGTGTCCGACCGCAACCTGCAGCTCGACCTGCTCCCACCCGACCTGGCCAGCATGGTGAAGGACCTCCAGAACTACGAGTTCACGTCCAGTGAGGCGCGAGAGAAGTTCGACGAGCTCATGGAGCAGCTCAAGCAAGAGCTGGCCCAGAGCTACTTCAACCAGATGTCGGGGGCCATGCAGGACATGACCCCCGAGGCCATGCAGCGCATGAAGGACATGCTCTCGTCGCTCAACGACCTGCTGGCCAAGAAGGAGGCCGGGGAGGACACCCAGGCGGCCTTCGAGGACTTCATGGCGGAGTACGGCGACTTCTTCCCCGAGAACCCGCAGAACCTCGACGAGCTCCTCGAGCTGATGGCCCAGCGCATGGCGGCCATGCAGCAGATGCTCAACTCGATGAGCCCGGAGCAGCGGGCCCAGCTCCAGTCGCTCTCCGAGCAGCTCCTCGAGGACATGGACCTGCGCTGGCAGATGGACCAGCTCGGCGGCCACCTGCAGCAGCTGTTCCCGCAGATGGGCTGGGATCGCAGCTACGACTTCAGCGGCCAGGACCCGCTCGGGTTCGCCGAAGCCGCCCAGATGCTCAACGAGCTCGGCGACCTCGACCAGCTCGAGCAGATGCTGCGCGGTGCGTCGAGCCCCGGTGCGTTGGCCGAGGTCGACATCGACCGGGCCCGTGACCTCCTCGGCGACGATGCGGCCCGGAGCCTCGAGCAGCTCACCGAGCTGGCCCGGCAGCTCGAGGAGGCCGGCCTCATCAACAACACCGAGGGCAAGCTCGAGCTCACCCCGAAGGGCCTGCGGAAGATCGGCCGCAACGCGCTGTCCGACCTGTTCACGAAGCTGGCCAAGGACAAGCTCGGTCGCCACGAGGTGGAGCGGCGGGGGATCGGCCACGAGCGCACCTACGACACGAAGGCCTACGAGTTCGGCGACCCGTTCAACCTCCAGATCGAGC
>JALYWQ010000259.1 GCA_030852625.1 Actinomycetota bacterium | reverse complement strand
GGGTCGGTCGGTGGCGACGAGCACGAGCGACCCCAGTTCCACCGATGCGGCGACGTCGTCGTCGAAGCGATCGACCGACACCTCGCGGAGCTCGAGCCCGGTGGCGACACCTGCGGGCCGGCGGGTGGCCTGCCCCGCCGCGCGGAGACCTGGGCCGCCACCACCTCGGCGGCCATCGCAGGCATGCGGGCCCGCGGCACCGCTGGCGAGCTCGTCGTGGTGAGCGATGACGATCCCCGGGCGGTCGGGCTGGTGCAGACCCTCCGCGCTGCCGGTCTCGAGCTCCGCGAGGTGTCGGTCGATCGCTTCGACGACGACGCCGCCGCATCGGTGGAACTGGGGTCGCTCGTGCTCGTCGCCACCGACCGACCCGGGGCCCAGACGGTCGTCGAGCGGCTGGCCGACACCACCGGGGCCACGGTCCCGGTCGTGCTCGCTCCGTGGCTCCTCGACGCCGCCGTGCTGTCGGGCATCGCCGACCAGGGCGTGTCGGTCCTCGTCGCCGCCCCTCGCAACCCGACCTCGGCGGAAGCGGTCGGCTACCGCGGCGGAGCCGCCCGCACGCCGGGTGGCGGGTGGGCCATCACGAGCGCCGGGTTCGAGGCCTACCTCGCCGTGGTCGCCGGCCTCACCGGTGCCACCTCCGAGCCCGCGGTGCCGGCGGTGTACAGCGCGTCGCGCGTCACGATCCTGCCGCCCGGGATGGACCACCCCTCGGGCGCCGGGTGGGCTCCTGGTGTAGCCATGATCCGGGTCACCTGATGGCTGCGACGGCAATTCCCGAGTTGTTCCGTCGGGTTTACGCTCGTAGGGTGTTCGGCATGGCATCCCCCCGCCATCGGGCGTCCAGGTTGGCCGCGCTCCTCGCCGTCGGAGCGCTCGGGTTCCTCGGTTCGATCGCCACCGCGACCTCGGCTGGCGCTGCTCCTGTCGAGCTGGTCGGCACCTTCGTCATCGACCCTGGCTCCTGCCAGGGCGCGCCGTCCGGCTCGTACTTCCGGATGATCCTCCCGTCGGGCACGGCGACGGGTCCGTTCATCGAGAACCAGGACTCGAGCTGCGGCGACAAGACCTACACCCTCTTCACGCCTGGTGCCGACGGCGGCCTCGTCTCGGGCGGCTACCAGCCGGCGCCCGACCCCGGCTTCGACGGCGACGGGAACAGCACCGCCAACCGGATCATCCAACCGGTGAAGTTCTTCGGGAAGCGCTTCTCCGTGTCGACCAACCCCACCGACCTCCAGGTCGGACAGGCGGTGCCGGCGCCGGTCCTGCGAGCCGATGGCTCCACGATCTCCGGTGACCTCACGGCGTTCGACGCCACCTGGAACCGCGAGGCGTTCAACCAGGGCGCGCCCAAGCCCGGAGGCGGCTCGCCGGGGAACACCAAGGCCGTCGGCGGCACCTACGACGCCGCCACCGGGCGCTTCACCCTCACCTGGTCCAGCCAGATCGTCTCGGGCCCGTTCGACAACTTCACCGGCCAGTGGCACCTCGAGGGCACCTTCCGTCCGGCCGGTGCCGGCAACGCAGGTGCGCCGGTCGCGGTTCCCGCCGCACCGACCGCCAGTGGCACCACCGGGTCGGCCGTCGCACCGGTCGCCGCCGATGCGAGCGACGACCTGCTCGCCGACGACACCTCGGCCTCCACCGTTGCGCCCGCCTCTGGCGACGACGAGGAGGCCGCGCTCGTGCCTGCCGGCGCCACCGTGACCGACGAGAGCTTCAAGGTGCCGACGGCACTCGTCGTGATCATCGCCCTCCTCGGCATCGCCGCGGTGGTCGTGCTCGTCGTGCTCGACCGGCGCCCTGACACGGAAGGAGCCGCATCGTGACCACCATCGAGGCCCCGCCGACGGCGGTACCCACCACGAGCGCCCAGCCGGCTCGGGAGCGCCTGTTCTCGTTCCCGAACCCGGTGAACGAGGTGTCGGCGCGCCTGGTGGCCACGGGCGTGGTGATCCAGGCCCTCGCCATCATCTTCCTCGACCTCGAGTGGCTCACGCTCGTCCTGGCCTACGGGTTCGTGGCCCGGGTCCTCACCGGCCCGAAGCTCAGCCCCCTCGGGCTCCTCGTCACCAAGGTGATCACGCCGCGGCTGCCGATCGAGGCCCGCCTGGTGGCCGGGCCGCCGAAGCGCTTCGCCCAGGGCGTCGGCGTGGTCTTCTCGGTCACCGCCGCCGTGCTCACGTGCGGGTTCGACCAGTTCGGCGCCGCTCAGGTGGTGCTCGGCCTGCTCGTCGTGGCGGCGTCGCTCGAGGCCTTCGCCGGCGTGTGCCTCGGCTGCATCACCTTCGCCTTCCTCATGCGGCGAGGTGTCATCCCGGCGTCGGTGTGCGAGTCGTGCAACGACATCTGGGGCGCCGAGGCCCGCGCCGCTCGCGAGGCGCTGTCGGTGGGTTCCTCGTGAGCACGTCGATCCCCGAGGAGCGCCGCCGGGTCATCCGCCTCGTCGCCGCCGGTGTGGTGATCCTCGCGTTCGTGGCGCTGGCCACCTTCGCCATCGCCGCCAGCCGCACCGATCTCTCCATCGGGCTCGGGGAGCCCGCCACGCGCACCAGCGACCAGCCCGCTGCCGCTGGACCGCAGCCGGTGAGCAGCCGGCGCCCCGTGGGCAACGGCACCGGCCCCGCACGGGTGGCCGTCGGTGCCCCCGCGCCGGTCGTTCCGGTCGCCACCGCCGGCACGGGCACGCCGGCCCTGTCCCCGCCGCCGGCCCTCGATCCCGACGTCGCACCGCCGCCGGAGTGCTTCCTGGCCGCTGGCCTGCCCGCCCCCGACGTCGACAACGGCCTGGCCAACCTCGTGGGGATCGTGCCGCTCTTCGGGGCCTTCTCGCCCGAGGCCTTCGCCTTCGTCCCGGCCTTCCAGCCGCTCCTCGCGGCGGGGTCGCCGTTGCTGCCGGTGTTCGAGCAGCTGATCGCCATGGGCGACCCGGTGTTCAGCGTGGTGAGCCCCACGGCGCAGCAGCTCGGCCAGGCCGGCCTCGGCATCCTCGCCCCGCTCTACGGCCCGGTCCGCCAGGACGTCCTCGACGCCGAGGCCGCCTTCGCGGCCCAGATCGCCCCGATCCTCGAGCAGCTCGTGGCGGCACCCGGCAGCGAGTGCCTCTACGCCTTCGAGCAGGCCCTGGCCGACGCCATCAGCCCGCTCCTCCCACCCATCAGCTGACGTCAGAACAACGTCTGTGTTGACTCAGGCACGCCATGCGGACCTGAGTCAACACAGACGTTGCGCAGTGGGCGTCAGACGAGGGGGCGGTCGGTGGGGGCGATGATCGTGGGCAGCGCCGTCTCGCCCATGAGGTAGCGGTCGACCGCCGCCGCCGCACTGCGACCCTCGGCGATGGCCCACACGATGAGGCTCTGGCCCCGACCCATGTCGCCGGCCACGAACACGCCGTCACGGTCGGTCATGAAGTCGGCGTCGCGGGCCACGTTGGTGCGGGGATCGAGGGCCACACCGGCCTGCTCGAGGAGGCCGTCCTGCTGCGGGCCGACGAAGCCCATGGCCAGCAGCACGAGCTGGCAGGGGATCTCCTGGTCGGTGCCCTCCACCTTCTCGAACTTCCCGTCCACCATCTCCACCTCGTGGAGGCGCAGGGCTCGCACGTTGCCGTCGTCGTCGCCGAGGAAGCACTCGGTGTTGACGGCGTAGACCCGCTCGCCGCCCTCTTCGTGGGCCGAGGTGACCTTGTAGGTCATCGGGAACGTGGGCCACGGGTTGGCCGCCGGCCGCTCCTCGGAGGGGCGGGGCATGATCTCGAGCTGCGTGACCGAGCGGGCGCCGTGGCGGTGCGACGTGCCGAGGCAGTCGGCGCCGGTGTCGCCGCCGCCGATGATGATCACGTCCTTGCCGGCCGCG
Source organism: Actinomycetota bacterium (assembly GCA_030852625.1). Classification (GTDB taxonomy): domain Bacteria; phylum Actinomycetota; class Acidimicrobiia; order Acidimicrobiales; family VFJN01; genus VFJN01. The sequence continues at coordinate 2,442 of JALYWQ010000259.1, read as the reverse complement.
GAGATCGGCACCTCCTCCACCGGGAAGTCGCCCTCCTGGGCCTTGTTCGACCACGGGAGGAACTCCATGGCCTGGTAGATGCCGCCGAGCTCGCGGCCGGGAACGGGCAGGTCCCGCCAGGCGGTGGCCCCGCCGGCGAGCACCACGGCGTCGGCCTCGAGGTCGTCCCACGCCAGGTCGACGCCGACGTTGGTGTTCGGCTTGAAGATGGTGCCCTCGGCCTCCATCTGGGCGATGCGGCGATCGAGGTGGCGCTTCTCCATCTTGAACTCGGGGATGCCGTAGCGGAGGAGGCCGCCGATGCGGTCGGCCCGCTCGTAGACCGTCACGTCGTGTCCGGCCCGGGTGAGCTGCTGCGCGGCGGCCAGCCCGGCGGGGCCGGAGCCGATCACGGCGACCCGCTTGCCGGTCTTCACCGACGCCGGCACCGGCACGACCCAGCCCTCGTCCCAGGCCCGGTCGATGATCGACACCTCGACCTGCTTGATCGTCACCGGGTCCTGGTTGATGCCGAGGACGCACGCCCCCTCGCACGGCGCCGGGCAGAGGCGGCCGGTGAACTCCGGGAAGTTGTTGGTGGCGTGGAGGCGGTCGATGGCGTCCCGCCACCGATCCCGGTACACGAGGTCGTTCCAGTCGGGGATGAGGTTGCCGAGCGGGCAGCCGTTGTTGCAGAAGGGGATGCCGCAGTCCATGCACCGCGACGCCTGCACCTGCAGGTGGTCCTCGGGGAACGGTTCGTACACCTCCTTCCAGTCACGGAGGCGGACGGGGACCGGACGCCGCGTCGGCGTGGCCCGTCCGTGCTTCAAGAAACCCTTGACGTCACCCATGTCGGTGCAATCCCTATCCGTGCGCGGCGGCCATAATGGCCTCGTCGACGTCGAGCCCTGATTCCTCGGCGATGCGGGCCGCTTCGAGCACCCGCTTGTAGTCCCGAGGCATGACCTTCTTGAACCGCCGCACCTCCTGGTGCCAGCGGTCGAGGAGCGAACCGGCCACCGTCGACCCCGTCTCCTCGCGGTGGGTGCGGAGCGTGTCCCGCAACCAGGACGCCTCCTCGTCGTCGAGCGGTTCGAGGTCGACCATCTCGGCGTTGAGTCGGCGGAAGAACGTGTCGTCGGGGTCGTACACGAAGGCCATGCCGCCCGACATCCCTGCCCCGAAGTTGCGACCGGTGGGCCCGAGGACGATGGCTCGCCCGCCGGTCATGTACTCGCACCCGTGGTCGCCCACGCCCTCGACGACCGCGGTGGCGCCGGAGTTGCGGACGCAGAACCGCTCGCCCACGATCCCCCGGACGTAGGCCTCGCCGCCCGTGGCGCCGTAGAGCATCACGTTGCCGGCGATCACGTTGTCCTCGGGGACGAAGGTCGGGTGCATGTCGGCCGGGGGCTTGATGACCAGGCGCCCGCCCGACAGGCCCTTGCCCACGTAGTCGTTGGCATCGCCCTCGAGCCGCATCGTGATGCCGCGTGGCACGAACGCCCCGAAGCTCTGGCCGGCCGAGCCCGTGAACCGGATCTGAATGGTGTCGTCGGGCAGGCCGTCGCCGCGGTAGCGCTTGGTGAGCTCGTGGCCGAGCATCGTGCCGACGGTGCGGTTCACGTTGCGGATGGGCAGGTCGATCTCGACCGGCTGGGCGTCGTCGAGGGCCGGGGCGGCCAGCTCGATGAGCTGCTGGTCGAGGGCGTCCTCGAGGCCGTGGTCCTGCGTGCCCGTGCAGTGGAGGTCCTGTTCGAAGGCCGACTCCGGCTGGTGGAGGATGGGCGTGAGGTCGAGCCCGCTGGCCTTCCAGTGATCGATGGCGGGACGGGTGTCGAGCCTCTCGACGTGCCCGATGGCCTCGGCCAGGGTCCGGAACCCGAGGGCGGCCAGGAGCTCCCGGACCTCCTCGGCGATGTACTCGAAGAACGTCTCCACGAACTCCGGCTGGCCGTTGAAGCGGGCCCGCAGCTCGGGGTTCTGGGTGGCCACGCCCACCGGGCAGGTGTCGAGGTGGCAGACCCGCATCATGATGCAGCCCGACACCACGAGCGGCGCGGTGGCGAAGCCGAACTCCTCGGCACCCAGGAGCGCAGCGATCACGACGTCCCGGCCGGTCTTCATCTGGCCGTCGGTCTGCACGACGATGCGGTCTCGCAGGCCGTTGAGGAGCAGCGTCTGCTGCGTCTCGGCCAGGCCCAGCTCCCAGGGCGCCCCGGCGTGCTTGAGCGAGTTGAGCGGCGAGGCGCCGGTGCCGCCGTCGTGCCCGGAGATGAGCACCACGTCGGCCTTGGCCTTCGACACGCCGGCGGCGACCGTGCCCACCCCGACCTCGGCCACGAGCTTCACGTGGATGCGGGCCTCAGGGTTGGCGTTCTTCAGGTCGTGGATGAGCTGCTTCAGGTCCTCGATCTAATAGATGTCGTGGTGCGGAGGCGGCGAGATGAGCCCCACACC
>JALYWQ010000253.1 GCA_030852625.1 Actinomycetota bacterium | reverse complement strand
GATCTGCACCAGCTGCCCCCAGTCGGTGTCGGCCATCGACGACGCTTCGCTGTGCACGGCGTTGAGGGCCGCCTGGAGCTGGTAGGGCCCGGGCAGGTTGCGGCGGAGACAGCCCCGCAGGATCTGGTGTCCCTCGTCGGCCAGCCGCTGGTCCCAGCGGGAGCGGTCCTGGTCGGCGAGCAGCACGAGGGAACCGTCCTCGGCCACGCGCGCCGGTCGTCGGGAGGCGTTGAGGAGCAGCAGCGCAAGGAGGCCGTGCACCTCGGGCTCGTCGGGCATGAGCTCGACCAGGACGCGAGCCAGGCGGATGGCCTCGGCACAGAGGTCGGGTCGGTCCAACCGATCGCCCTCGGGAGCGGCGGCCACGTAGCCCTCGTTGAAGACGAGGTAGATGGCGCCGAGCACCGGAGGAAGCCGATCGGGGAGCTCGGCATCGGTGGGGATCCGATACGGGATGTTGGCGGCCTGGATCTTCTTCTTGGCCCGGGTGATGCGGGCGTACATCGTCGCCTCCTCGACGAGGAAGGCCCGGGCGATGGCCTGGGTCTCGAGACCGCCGAGGAGCTTGAGGGTGAGGGCCACCTGCGCCGCCTTATTGAGGGCCGGATGGCAGCAGGTGAACATCAGCCGGAGGCGGTCGTCGGGCACGGGTCCCACCTCCTCGGGTGGTGCGTCGGCGTCGTGGAGCCGATCGGCCTGGAGGTGGCGATCGTGGCGGGTCGACTCGCGACGGTGGCGGTCGATGGCCTTGTTGCGGGCCGTGGTCATGATCCACGCCGCCGGGTTCGGCGGGGCCCCCGTCTCGGGCCAGCGCTCCATGGCGACCACGAAGGCCTCCTGGACCGCCTCTTCGGCGACGTCGATGTCGCCGAAGTGGCGGATCAGGGTGGCGACCGCCTTGCCCCGCTCCTCGACGAAGAGCCGGGCCAGCCGATCGCGCTCGTCAGGAGCGCCCGGCACGGAGGCCGATCACTCCGCCGGCGGCTCGGACTGGAACGGACGCACCTCGACGGCGCCCCGGCAGGCCGCGGAGGCCCGCTCGGCCAGCTTCAGCGCCGCATCGAGGTCGGGCAGCTCGACGACCCAGAAGCCGCCGAGGAACTCCTTGGTTTCGATGAACGGCCCGTCCGTCATCACGGTCTCGCCGTCCTTGACCCGGACGACGGTCGCCGTGTCGGGCATCTCGAGGCCGCCGCCGAACACCCAGATGCCGCTCTCGGTGATGTCCTTGTTGAAGGCGTCGACGGCCTCGAAGGCGGCCTGCATCTCCTCGTCGGACCACTGGAAGGCCTCATCGTCCGGGCCGGTGTGGTGGACGCCGAGCATGTACTGAGTCATTGGGGGCTCCCTTCGGGCGAACCGGCACGGTACCGGTTCCTGCCCTGACCACGATCGGGGATCGACGGATTCGACAGGTCCGAGGAAATTCCTCGGGAAAGCTGCCGAACCCCGGTTTCGCTGCGCTGAGAGCGATCGAGCCCGTCGTAGCCGCCCGGTAGCCTGGGTGTCCCATGAGCCCCTCTGAAGCACTCGATCTCGAGGGGCTCAACCCCGTCCAGTGGGAGGCCGTCACCCATGGCGACGGGCCGCTGCTGATCGTCGCCGGGGCCGGATCGGGCAAGACCCGGGTGCTCACGCACCGCATCGCCTACCTGATCAAGGAGCGGGGGGTCAGCCCGTTCGAGATCCTCGCCATCACCTTCACCAACAAGGCCGCCGACGAGATGAAGCACCGGGTGTCGGCGCTCGTCGGGCCGGTGGCGGAGAAGATGTGGGTGTCCACGTTCCACAAGGCGTGCGTGCGGATCCTGCGGCGCGACGCCGATCGGATCGGCTATCCCAAGGGCTTCACGATCTACGACCAGTCCGATGCCGTCCGGCTCACGGGCTACGTCATCCGCGACCTCGGGCTCGATCCGAAGCGGTTCGCACCGCGGAGCGTCCACGCCACGATCAGCGCGCTGAAGAACGACAACATCTCGGCCACCGCCTACGCCGAGCGGGCCCAGGTGATCTTCGAGCGCAAGGTCGCCGACATCTACACCGAGTACCAGACCCGCCTGCAGCGAGCCGGCGCCATGGACTTCGACGACCTCCTCGCCAACGCGGTCCTGCTCTTCCAACGCTGCCCCGACGTCCTCGACAGCTACCGCCGCCGCTTCAAGCACGTGTTGGTCGACGAGTACCAGGACACCAACGCCGTCCAGAACGAATTGGTCCTGTTGCTGACGAAGGAGCACCGCAACGTCTGCGTCGTGGGTGACGACGGGCAGTCGATCTACAAGTTCCGCGGCGCTGATGTGCGGAACATCCTCGAGTTCGAAACGACGTTCCCGGACGCCACGATCCTCGTCCTGAACCAGAACTATCGATCGACGCAGCGCATCCTCACCGCGGCGAACGCGGTCATCGCCAACAACGTGAGCGGACGTCGCAAGGAGCTGTGGACCGAGAAGGGCGACGGCGATCTGATCGTTCGGTACCACGGCGAGGACGAGACCGACGAGGCCCAGTTCGTGGC
>JALYWQ010000240.1 GCA_030852625.1 Actinomycetota bacterium | reverse complement strand
GGCCGACCCCGTCGCCACCACGCCGGTGGCGGGCTCGGCGGCGGCGTCGGTGGTGGTCACCACCGGCGATTCGTTCTGGTCGATCGCCGATGAGGTGCTCTCGAGCCGCCTCGGCCGGCCGTCCTCCGATGCCGAGACCGACGGGTACTGGCGGGCGTTGATGGAACGCAACGCCGACCGGCTGGTCGTACCCGGCAACTTCGACCTGATCTATCCCGGTCAGGTGCTGGCCCTGCCCGATGGGGATCCGACGGGCGGCCCGCCACGACTAGCCGAGACGCTGTAGGGCGCCGGCGCCCAGGTCCTCGAAGCCCGCTGCGAGCAGCCGCGCGAGGTCGGCGTCGGGATCGTCGAGCCACGCTTCGTAGGACGCCACCGCGGTCGCCAGGCAGAGGTGACCGAGCAGGCGCGGCTGTCGGGACGGGACCGGCCCGGGCGTCGTCCGCCGTGCGACGAACGACGCCACCACCTCCCGCCAGGCCGCGTAGCGCAAGGTGCTGTGCGCCTGGAGGGCCGGGACCCGCAGGATGAGGGTCATCCGCTGGCGATGGGCGGGGACGGCGTCCGGCGGGAGGGAGTTGAAGCGGACCACGGCGCTGGCCAGGGCGTCGAAGGTGGACACCTCGGGCGGTTGGTCGTCGAGCCAGGCCCGCATTGCGCTGAGCAGTGCGTCGAAGTCGCCCCATACGACGTCGTTCTTCGACTGGAAGTAGCGGAAGAAGGTGCGGCGGGCGATGCCGGCGGCGGCCGCGATGTCGTCGACGGTGGTGGCCTCGAAGCCGTGCTCGGCGAAGAGGGCGAGGGCCACCCGTTCGAGCTCGGCCTTGGTCGTGACGTTGGGCCGTCCTGGTCGCTGCCGCATCGCGCCCTTCTGACGTTCGCCTTTGGCACTCAGTGCAGTTATTGTGCCAGCACCGTCAAGCCGAGAAGGGGACCGATGGCGAACGCATGGTTCGAGACCGTGGCCGAGGCACAGCGCCGGGCCAAGAAGCGCATCCCCCGGCCGGTCTACGGCGCCCTCATCGCAGGGTCGGAGCAGGGCGTGTCCCTCGAGGGCAACCTCGACGCGTTCGCCCAGCTGGGCTTCGCGCCCGAGGTGGCCAACAAGCCCCCGGAGCGCTCGCTCGCCACCGAGGTGATGGGCCAGCCGCTGTCGATGCCGGTGCTGATCTCACCCACCGGCGTGCAGGCCGTGCACCCCGACGGCGAGGTCGCCGTCGCGCGCGCCGCGGCCAACCGGGGCATCGCCATGGGCCTCAGCTCCTTCGCCAGCAAGCCGATCGAGGAGGTCATCGCGGTCAACCCGCAGACCTTCTTCCAGATCTACTGGTGCGGCACCAAGGAGCAGATGGCCCAGCGCCTCGAGCGCGCCGCTCGCGCCGGCGCGGCGGGGCTGATCGTCACCCTCGACTGGTCGTTCTCGCACGGCCGCGACTGGGGCAGCCCGTTCATCCCGGAGCGCATGGACGCCAAGGCCATCTTCCGCTACCTGCCGGAGATCGTGCGTCGACCGCGCTACACGGTGCAGTGGGGCCGCACCTTCAAGCTGCCCGACCTCACCGTGCCCAACATGGTGGTCGACGGCCGACCGGCGCCGACGTTCTTCGAGGCCTACGGCGAGTGGATGCAGACCCCGCCCGCCACCTGGGACGACCTGCGCTGGCTCCGGGAGCAGTGGGACGGACCGCTGATGATCAAGGGGATCATCCGGGTCGACGACGCCCAGCGCGCCGTCGATCTCGGCGCCACCGCCATCTCGGTGTCGAACCACGGTGGCAACAACCTGGACACCACGCCGGCCCCGATCCGGGCCCTGCCGGCCATCGCCGAGGCCGTGGGCGACTCCATCGAGGTCGTCCTCGACGGTGGCATCCGGCGGGGGAGCGACGTCGTGAAGGCGGTGGGCCTCGGAGCCCGCGCCGCCATGATCGGCCGGGCCTACCTGTGGGGCCTGGCGGCGAACGGTCAGGCCGGTGTGGAGAACGTCCTCGACGTGCTCCGCGGCGGCATCGACTCCAGCCTCCTCGGCCTCAGCAAGCCGGGGATCACCGACCTGCGCCCCAGCGACATCGTCGTGCCCGACGGCTTCGTCCAGGCCCTCGGCGTGCCGGCCGCGAAGCCGGTCCGCCGGTCGACCACCACACGGGCCAAGGCGACCAAGAAGACGGCCTAGGGCGCTACGGGCCGGCGGCGTCACCGTCGCCCACGGCGCGAGCCACCGCTGACGCGTGCACCTCGGTGCCGTCGTCGGCACCCGGAATGGCCTTCGAGAAGATGTAGTCGACGTCGAGGATGAGGGTGACGCGCACCTCGTTGTCGCCGACCACCTCGACCGTCACGTCGACCAGGTGCTCGCCGGCTGTCCCATCC
>JALYWQ010000233.1 GCA_030852625.1 Actinomycetota bacterium | reverse complement strand
CCCTTGCCCTTGCCCTTGCTCTTGACCTTGGCCCTCCGCGACCCAGCCCATTCTGGCGGATATCGGGCGCCGACTACGAAACCCGGGTGACCGGGCTGGTGCCCTGGAGGGCGCAGAGGGCTCGCTTCAAGCCGGCGATGCCGGCGAGGGCCTGGGCCCGGTGGCCGGTGATGAGGGCCCGCTGCACGTCGCCGTCGCCGGCCCACGCCCGGGCGCAGCCCTCGGGGTCGATGTTGGCCAGGCCGAGGAGGGCGCCGGCGCAGCCGATCGACCCGGCCAGGTGCACGAGTGACGGGCTGCCCGTGTAGACGCCGCCCGGCAGCTCGTCGGCCTCGAGGATGAGGCGCTCGGCGTCGCCCGACGAGTCCTTGATGCCGGCCACCGGCAGCTGGGCCAGCACGTCGACGGGGACACCCGGGCTCGAGATCTTCGGGTAGTGGTAGGCGAGCACGGGGATGCCGGCCGACACCGCGATGCGCTCGTAGTACGGGCGGGGGTCCACGACGGTGGGCGGGGAGAGCACGAGGAGGGCGTCGGCGCCGTCGTCCTCGGCCCGCCGGGAGAGCACCACGGCCTGGCGGGTGGACGGCGCGCCCGTGCCGGCGATCACCGGCACCCGGCCGTCGACGGCGTACTTCACGGCGAGCAGCAGGTCGCTGCGCTCCTCGGGGTCGAGGGCGGCCGCTTCGCCGGTGGTGCCGGCCACGAGCACGGCGGCGACACCGGCCTCGACGAGCCGCGCCGCGTGGTCGGCGGTGGCCGGGGCGTCGATCTCGCCCTCGTCGTCGAAGAGGGTGACGAGGGCGACGGCGACGCCGGTGAACAGGGGAGCGGGGCTCATGGGCCGGGGTTTACCCGGTCGGGGGCGTCGTCAGAGGACCCCGGTCCCGGTTCGCGCCCGGTTCCCGCAGCGGCGTCGTCGCCGTCGGCGGTGGGTGCGGGGTCGTCGTCGCCGTCGAGGATCTCGTCCTCGAGGGCCAGGATGGCGCCGATCTCACTGTCGCCCCGGCGGACCTCGAGCGCGGTCATCACGACCACCAGGCCCACGGAGATCGCGAGCAGGATCCCGCGGTTGTCCTTGATGAAGTCGAGCACGTCGTCGATCGGGGCCTCGAAGGCCTCTCCGAGGCGTCGGATGAGGTAGAGCCGGGCGATCGTGCCGACGATGTTGGCGACGAAGAACCCGGTGAGGCTCATCCCGGCCGCGCCGGCGAAGACGCAGATGAAGTTGTTCGGCATCACGGCGACGAAGAAGTAGGACGCCCGCCGGAACCAGTGCTCCCACTGCCGGATCTGGCTCCCGAACGTCCGGGTGCGCTGCTCCATCCAGCTGAGGGCCCGGTCGCCGTAGAAGTACCCGAGCAGGAAGAACACCGGGTCGCTGGCCAGCAACCGCAGGAACCCGACGCTGTAGTAGCTCAGGGCGTCGAGCTGGTTGGTGACGAGGATCAGGTTCCGGTTGCGGGCGTTCATCGCGATGAGCACCAGCGGGTGGGTGTCGACGAGGCGGGGGGCCAGGGCATCGCCCACGATGGCGACGCCGTAGAAGATCGCCATGAGCACGACGAGGATCGTGAGCGTCCTCCGTCCTGGCACTCGTTTGGCGCTCGTCCCCTCCACGGCCGCCGAGTCTGGCACCTGGCGGACGAGGATGGGTGCCCCCCCGACCACGGCCGGTAGCGTCGATCGCGATGTCGTGGCGGTTCCTGCGCACCCCCAAGTGGATCGTCCGCCACGTCCTGGTGGTGGCGCTCGTGGCCGCGATGATCGGCGCCATGTTCTGGCAGCTGCGCCGGCACGACCAGAAGCAGGACCACAACGCCCTCGTCGAGCAACGTGAGCTGGCCGAGCCGGTCGACGTCCGCGAGCTCCTCGACCCCGGGGCCGGCACCCGTGAGGACGCCGTCGACCAGGTGCTCTACCGGCAGGTGACGGCACGGGGCACCTACCTCGACGACGACACCGTGGTGGTGGAGAACCGCACCTACAACAGCACGTCGGGCGGCTGGGTGCTCACGCCGCTCGACCTGGGCGATGGCACCGCCGTGGTCGTCAACCGCGGCTTCATCGGGTTCGACCGTGCGGGCCAGATCGTGGCGCCGCCGGCGCCGACGGGCACGGTGACGGTTGCTGGCCTCGTGTTCCCGAGCCAGCACCGGGGCTCCTTCGGCGCCACCGATCCCGACGAGGGCAAGCTCGACCGCCTGGCCCGAGTGGACCTCGATCGCTACGACCAGCAGGTCGACGAGGACCTGCTCCCGGCCTACGTGCAGCTCGACCGCAGCGATCCGCCCGAGCCCGAGGCGGCTCCTGGCGCACCGCAGCTGGTCACCCTCGGGCCGCCCGACCTCGACGACGGCCCCCACGTCTCCTACGCCGTGCAGTGGGCCATCTTCTCCACCATCGCCGCCGGCGGCTACCTGCTCCTGCTGCGGCGGGTGGCCAAGGACCAGGCCCGTGAAGAGGCGCTGGACGCACCGGCCGGCGACGGGCCGACCGGCGAGGGATGACGAGCTCCCGGGAACGGATCCTCGAGGCCACCTACGAGTGCGTGGCCCGGCTCGGCATGGCCAAGACCACCATGGAGGACATCGCCCGCCAGGCCGATCTGTCGCGGGCCACCCTCTACCGGGCCTTCCCCGGCGGCCGGGACGAGGTGCTCGACGCCGTCATCACCTGGGAGGTGGCCCGCTTCTTCGGCCGGATCAACGACGCCATCCATCCCGAGGAGCTCGACGCCGCCACCGTGCTCGAACACGGCCTGCTCGCCGCCCACGACGCCCTCGAGCACCACGAGCTCCTGCAACGGCTCCTGCGGGACGAGGCCGACCAGCTGGTCCCGTCGCTGGCCACCGTGATGCCGATGGTGGTCGCCGCCCTCGCCGATTGGTACCGGCCCCGCCTCGAGCAGGCGGCGTTGCAGGACGGCGTCGATCCCGCCGAGGCCAGCGAGTTCGTCTTCCGGATGGCCTTGTCGCACCTCGGCACCGGCGGCCGCTGGGACCTCGCCGACCCGGCTCAGGTGCGCGAGCTCGTCCGGGACCGGCTCCTCGCCGGCATCCTGACCTGAACCTCGACTACGCCCCGCAGCCGGTGCCCATGGCCCGGGTGAGCGTGCCCTTGCCGTCGTCGGCCAACACCTCGATGCCCGATCCCTCGTAGTACTGCGAGCTGATGGCCACCTCGAGGGCTCCGTCACCGTTGAGGTCGGCCACGGCGGCCACCCGGTAGAGCTCCAGGTAGGCGAAGGACTGGTCGGATCCGGCCTTCGACGCCTCGTGGTGCCGCAGCACCTGGGAGCGGACCTGGCCATCCACGAGACGGCGCAGGATCACCGCGCTGTAGTTGCCGTCCTTGGCGTCGGTGAGCTCCTTGCCGTTCCGTCGCTCCACGGTGATCAGGACCTCGTCGCCGCCGTTTCCGTCGAGGTCGACCCGGTACAGCTGGGTGATGGTGGGCTTGGCGTCCTCGATCCCTTCGCTGGCGAGTGCCTCGCCCGCTGCGGTCCGGTAGGTCTCGCTCTTCACGTCGAGCGCTTCGGCCTCGCGTGGGACCGGATCGGCCACGCCCGTGACGGCGATGGTCCTCGAGCCGTCCTTGGAGCCTCCTCGGTCGAACGGCGGATCGAGCTCGACGTAGGGCGGGTACGGCTCCGAGATCTCACAGGTGTCGACGACCGGGCCGCCGACCGCTTCCGTGCGGTCGCCGTCGATCCCCACGTACCGGAACCGGGCGCCGTCGGCCAGGGGAGGCGAGCTCTCGAGCGGCTCCACCCAGCGCCCGTCGGTCCACCAACCGACGATCCCGAGACGAGACGCCACCACGGAGGTGCCGGCGGCATCGGCGCCCGGCGCGCTGGTCGGGGAGCCGTCGGCAGACGAGGTCGAGGTGGTGTCGCCCGTGGCGGTGGGGGACGGGTCGTCGTCATCGAGGGCCTTGGCGCCCAGGTAGCCGCCGCCGATCCCGACGGCGAGGAGCACCACGGCCAGCAGTGCGTAGCGGAGCCCGAACGAGCGCATGCCGGCGAGTCTTGCCGACCGGTCGGTGACGGATGACCAACCGAGGGTTGTTGACGGTGAGACACCAGCCTTCTTATTGTCTCAGGAGATGCCCGCCACCGTCATCACCGATCGCCCGGCCACCGCCGGCACCGAGGCGAACAGCCTCGAGCACCGCGTGATCGACGCCGTCCTCACCTGCGTGGGGCAGTGGGGCGTGGCCAAGACCACCGCCGACGACGTGGCCCGGGCCGCCGGCGTCTCCCGCGCCACGCTCTACCGGGTGTTCCCCGGCGGGAAGGACGTGCTCTTCGAAGCCGCCGTGGCCCGCGAGCTGGGCCGCTTCTTCGACACGGTGTCGGGCCGGCTCGACGCCGCCGACACGCTCGAGGAGCTCGTCGTGGAGGGCACCACTGCCGCGGCGGCCTTCCTCCGGGGACACGGCCCGCTCGGCTACCTGCTCCGCCACGAGCCCCACCTCGTGCTGCCGGCCTTCGCCTTCCATCGCCTCGAGCCGGCCCTCGCGGTGGCCACCGCCTTCGCCGCCCCGCACCTCCGCCGCTTCGCGCCCGACGACCACACCGCGACCGCCGACGCCGAGTGGCTCGTGCGCATCGTCCTCTCCTACGCCATCAATCCCACGGCGCAACTCGACCTCGCCGACCCGTCGAGCGTCCGCCGTTTCGCCCGCACCTACGTGCTGCCAGGTCTGGCCGCACACCAACCGATCACCAGCTGACCCAAGGGGGCCATTGCCATGTCCAGCAACCAGGAGCTCATCGGCCGCGATGACGTCAACGATCTCGAGGCCATCCTCGCGGTCACCAACACCGACGTCGACGAAGCCATCCACGCCGTGAAGGACAACGCCGACGCGATCTTCACGTGGGACTACGAGAAGGGGCAGCGCCCGGCGCTCAACCGCCTCTACGAGAAGGCCAAGACCTCGCAGTGGAACGGCGAGACCGACCTCCCGTGGGACACCGTGGTCGACCAGGAGCAGGTGGTGGCCAACAACGCCATGGCCTCGGGTGGCTTCGACGCCGACATCGACGTGTCCGGCACCCCGATGGAGAACTGGGGCCCGGAGGAGTGGCTGCAGTTCGGCGTGGAGAGCCAGAACTGGATGCTGAGCCAGTTCATGCACGGCGAGCAGGGCGCCCTCGTGTGCACGGCCAAGATCGTGGAGACCGTGCCGTGGATCGACGCCAAGTACTACGCGTCCACGCAGGTGATGGACGAGGCCCGCCACGTCGAGGTGTTCGCCAAGTACCTCGACACCAAGCTGAGCGGGCACTACCCGATCAACGCCCACCTGAAGATGCTCCTCGACGACATCGTCGCCGACAGCCGGTGGGACATGACCTACCTCGGCATGCAGATCATGGTGGAGGGCCTGGCCCTCGCGGCGTTCGGGTTCATGCACCAGATGACCACCGAGCCGCTCCTCAAGCAGCTGCTCCGGTACGTGATGAGCGACGAGGCCCGCCACGTGGCCTTCGGCGTGCTGTCGCTGAAGGAGTACTACGTCGAGCTCACTGACGCCGAGATGCTCGAGCGCCAGGAGTTCGCCTTCGAGGCCGCCGTCCGCATGCGCGACCGGTTCCTCCAGCAGGAGGTGTGGGATCGCATGGGCATCGACCCGAAGGTGGCCGCCGGCCTCGTGATGCAGGCCCCTCAGCGCCAGCTCTTCCAGAGCATGCTCTTCTCGAAGATCGTGCCCAACTGCAAGAAGCTCGGGCTGCTCGATCGCAACGACTTCTGGCTCCGCAACAAGTTCACCGAGCTCGGTGTGATCCAGTTCGAGGACTGGGCCGACACCGAAGAGGAGTACGAGACCTTCGCCCTCGCCGAGGGCGAGGTCGCGGCCTCCTGAGCGCCGGATACGCCTGGTAGGGCCCGCGAAGCGCGCTGGTAGGGTCCGAGGACGATGACCGCGTCCTCAGACCCCCGCACGCTCGCCCTCCACAGCCTGCGCCTCAAGGGCTTCGCCGATGCCGCCGCCGTGTCGGCGTCGCTCGGCCTCCCGGAGGCGGAGGCGACGGCGCTGCTCGAGCAGTTCGTCGCCGACGAGCTGGCCACCAAGCGGGAGGGCCGCCTGTCGGGCTACACCCTCACGCCGGCAGGCCGGGCCGAACACCTCGCCCTGCTCACCGCGGAGCTCGAGGCCACCGGCGCGCAGCCGGCCATCCACGACGCCTACACCCGGTTCCTCAAGATCAACGGTGATCTCCTCGGGATCTGCACCGCGTGGCAGCTGCGGGAGGTCGACGGTGAGTCGATCATCAACGACCACTCCGACCCCGCCCACGACGCCGCGGTGATCGAGCAGCTGGCCGACCTCCACGCCAACGTGTCGCCCATCTGCGACGACCTCGGCGCCGCCCTGCCGCGGTTCGCGAACTACCGCGAGCGCCTCGGTTCGGCACTGGCCAAGGTGCAGGCCGGCGAGGTCGACTGGTTCACCAAGCCGATGATCCCGAGCTACCACACCGTGTGGTTCGAGCTGCACGAGGACCTGCTCGCCACGCTGGGCATCGACCGCGCCTCCGAAGGCCAGCACTGATGGGCACGGCACGGTTCGGGCGGGTGCTCACCGCCATGGCCACCCCGTTCACCGACGCCGGCGAGCTCGACCTCGACGGCGCCGCCACCCTGGCCCGCTGGCTGGTCGCCAACGGCAGCGACGGGCTCGTGGTCACCGGCACCACCGGCGAGGCCCCCACCCTCACCGACGAGGAGGACGAGCAGGTCTGGACCGCGGTGCGCGCCGCGGTCGACGTGCCCCTCCTCTTCGGCGCCGGCACCAACGACACCCGCCACACGTGCGAGCTGGTCCAGCGGGCTGCCGCGTGCGGGGCCGACGGCCTCCTGATCGTGGCGCCGTACTACAACAAGCCCACCCAGGCCGGCTTCGAGGCCCACTTCCGCGCCGTCGCCGCCGCCACCGACCTGCCAATCGTGCTCTACGACATCCCCGGCCGCACCGGTCGCAAGGTGTCCACCGACGTGATCGTCCGGCTGGCCAACGAGGTGCCCACCATCGCCGGCCTGAAGGACGCCGCCGGCGACCCGTCGGAGACCGCTCGGGTCGTGGCCGCCGCGCCCGACGACTTCGACGTCTACTCCGGCGACGACGGCATGACCCTGCCGCTCCTCGCCGTCGGCGCGGTGGGCGTCGTCGGCACCTGCACCCACTGGTGCGGGCCGATCATGGGCGACCTGGTCGACGCCTTCACCAAGGGCGACCACGAACGGGCCCAGCAGCTGAACGCCTCGATGTTCGAGTCGTACTGGTACGAGAGCCGCGAGGTGGCCCAGTTCGCGCAGGCCGTGAAGACGGCGTTGCGGGTCCTCGGCCAGCCGGCCGGCCCCTGCCGCCTGCCGATCGGCCCCGAGCCCGACGGCCTCGAGGACGAGGCCCGGGCCATGCTCGGGCGCCTCGGCCTCGTCGACTGAACCGCCGAGTTCGGATCTCGAGCGGCGCCCTGTAGTTTCAGGGCACATGGCCGAACCCGTCACCATCACGTTCCTGGGAGGGCTCGGCGAGATCGGGCGCAACTGCATGGCCTTCGAGCTGGAGGGCAAGATCCTCCT
>JALYWQ010000223.1 GCA_030852625.1 Actinomycetota bacterium | reverse complement strand
ACCTCTCGGTGTTCCAGGCGTGGGCCACGGTCCACGGCAAGCCGTATGTCGGCGGCAGCGTCTCCCGCTATCCCGACGATGCCATCGATGAGCTGACCGCGATCCCGCTCTACCGCGAGGTCCTCGCCCTGCAGGGCTCCGACGGCTTCCGGGGCGAGGCGCGGTTCGGCGTGGAGGAGCTCGCTGGAGCCGGCATCGGGTACGTGGTCTACCACCGGGACATCCCCATCCCCGCAGCCCGGGACCACCTCGAATCGCTCGGGTTGCCCGTCCTCGCCGACGACGGCACGGTGATCGTCTGGCGGGTACCCGCGAACTGACCGCCGGTCCCTATCCTCGGCTCGATGGTCCAGCGCCCACCCGCCGGGACGATCCCGGACACCCCGGGCTCGTACCAGTTCAAGGATGCCCATGGCCGCGTGATCTACGTGGGCAAGGCCCATTCGCTGCGCTCGAGGTTGTCCAACTACTTCGTGAACCCGGCATCGTTGCCGCCCCGCACGGCGAGCATGGTGGCGGCCGCCGAGACCGTGGAGTGGATCCAGGTCCGGAACGACGTCGAGGCCCTGCTGCTGGAGAACAGCCTCATCAAGGCCCACCAGCCTCGCTTCAACATCCGGCTGCGGGACGACAAGAGCTACCCCTTCCTCGCCGTCACCCTCGACCAGGAGTGGCCCCGGCCCATGGTCATGCGCGGCCGAAAGCGCAAGGGAGTCCGCTACTTCGGTCCCTACGGGCACGCCTATGCCATCCGGGAGACCCTCGACCTGCTGCTGCGGACCTTCCCGCTCCGGACCTGCTCCGACAACAAGTTCGACATGCACCGCCGGCTGGGCCGACCCTGCCTGCTCTTCCACATCGAGAAGTGCTCCGGGCCCTGCGTCGGGGAGGTCACCCAGGAGGAGTACGCCGAGACCACCCAGGGCCTGCTCGACTTCCTCGACGGCAACACCGACCACGTCGTGCACGACCTCCGCCGGCGCATGCGGGAGGCCGCCGACGAGCTCGAGTTCGAGCACGCCGCCCGGCTGCGGGACCGCCTCACCAGCGTGGAGAAGGCCATCGAGAAGCAGCAGATGGTGGCCGAGCGGTCGGAGGACTTCGACGTGATCGGGCTGGCCGGTGACGAACTGGAATCGGCGGCGCAGGTGTTCTTCGTACGGAAGGGCCGGGTCGTGGGGCGGAAGGGCTTCATCCTCGATCGGGTGGAGGACGTCAGCACCGGCGAGCTGCTCGGCACGGTCCTCGAGGGCCTCTACGACGATCCGCCCATCGGGATCCCGAAGACCGTGCTCGTCCCGGCCGACGTGGAGGACACGCCGCTCTACGAGGAGTGGCTGAGCTCCGTGCGTGGCTCCCGCGTGGAGGTGCGGGTCCCCCGCCGGGGTGACAAGCGGGAGCTGCAGGAGACCGTCACCCGCAACGCCCGCGAGGAGTTCGTCCGCCACCGCCTGAAGCGGGCCGCCGACCACAACAGCCGGGCCAAGGCCCTCAACGAGCTCCAGGAGGCGCTCGGCCTGCCCGAGGCCCCGCTGCGGATCGAGTGCTACGACATGAGCCACATCCAGGGCTCCGACTACGTGGGCTCGATGGTGGTGCTCGAGGACGGCCTCCCGAAGAAGTCGGAGTACCGGAAGTTCAAGATCAAGTCGGGCCAGGGCAACGACGACTTCGCAGCCATGGAGGAGGTGCTCACCCGACGCCTCACGGCCTACCTCGCGGAGCGGCGCCGCCCGCCGGCCGAGCGCACGGGCAAGTTCGCCTACCCGCCCCAACTGCTGCTGGTCGACGGTGGTCTCGGGCAGCTCGGCGTGGCGGTCCGGGTGCTCGACGAGCTCGGCCTGAGCGACGAGATCCCGGTGGCCTCGCTGGCCAAGAAGTTCGAGGAGGTCTACGTGCCCGGCTCGTCCGAACCCATCCGCCTGCCCCGGCAGTCGGAGGGCCTCTACATGCTGCAGCGGATCCGTGACGAGGCCCACCGGTTCGCCATCACGTTCCACCGCGACCTCCGGGCCAAGCGGATGACCAAGAGCGTGCTCGACGACATCCCCGGGCTCGGCGAGACCCGGAAGAAGCGACTGGTGAAGGAGCTCGGAGGCGTGAACGCAGTGAAGCGAGCGACGTTCGAGGAGCTCGACGCGCTGACCTGGCTGCCCACGGCGGTGGCCAAGGCGGTGCACGACAAGGTGCACGGGGTGGCCCGATGAGCGGGCCGGAACCGGTCGACGACGACCTCTGGGAGACCCACGCCGGTTGGTGGCAGGACGGCTTCACCGATGGCGCCGACCCGGAGTACGAGGAGCAGATCCTGCCGCTCGTCGCCGGGCACCTCGCCGGCGCGGCGTCGGTGCTCGACATCGGCTGCGGTGAGGGCCAGGTGGCCCGGCTGGCCGTCGGCGGGGGAGCGACGCGGGTGGTGGGCGTCGACCCCACGTGGACGCAGGTCACCGT
>JALYWQ010000220.1 GCA_030852625.1 Actinomycetota bacterium | reverse complement strand
GGCGGTGGTCGACCAGCCGGCGAGGTCCCACATGCCTTCGACGTCGGGAACCGGGTCGGGCTGCGCGGCGCGCCACCGGATGCACCACGTGGCGACCACGGCCGCGGCGTCGGGCGAGCGGTCGGGGTCGAGGTTGTCGGGCCGGACCCACACGCCTTCGCGCAGCTCGGCCAGCCGGAGGGCTCGTGCCGCGTCGCGGAGCGATGCCCGACCGGCCGCCGGCCGGCGTTGGTCGCCGTCGACGATCGCCAGCTCCCAGGTGCCATCCCAGGGCCGGGTGGCGGCGCGGCGACTGGCCAGCTGGCGGTCCTGTCGGGCCACCAGACGACCGGCGAGGCGATAGCCGGCCTCGACGCTCTCGGCCTCTCCCGCCGCCACCATGCGGGACAGCGCCGTGCGCGCCGTGCCCTCGGAGATGCCGAACAGCTCGGCGGTGGCGATGAGGAGGGGGGTCGGGAGCTGGGGCGGCTCGGTGCCGAGCAGCACCGACGCCAGGACCGATCGGGCCGTCAGGCTCTTACGAAATTGCGACATGTGTCCGTGAAGTGTAAGGTATGGGCATGGTGCTGACGATGCAGCCTGGCAGGAGCATGGTCCCGGCCCCCGACGTGCTCCCGGACGTGCTCCCCACCGACCGCCTCACCGCCACCGGCATGCCGGTGCCGGAGCTCCGTGCCGAGCTCCGCCGGATCGCCGACGTGCGCAACGCCGGGAGCGTGGCCCTCGCCTGGATCCAGGCCGTCGTCACCATCGGCGCGGCCGTCTGGATCGATCATCCGGTGGCCTACGCCGTCGCCTTCGTCTTCATGGGCGCCACCTTCGCCCGCTTCGCCATCCTCATGCACGAGGCGGCCCACAAGCTCCTGTTCAGCAACAAGACCGTGAACGACGTCGTCGGGCGGTGGCTCCTGGCCTACCCGGTGTTCGTGCCGGTCGACGTGTACCGGCGGGTGCACTTCGCCCACCACAAGGACGAGTTCGGCCCCAACGAGCCGGACCTGCCGCTCTACAACGGGTACCCGATCACGCAGGCCAGCTTCCGGCGCAAGATGTGGCGCGACGCCCGCGGCAACACCGGCTGGAAGAACCTGAAGGGCCTCCTGCAAGCCCTCACCAGCGCCACCGGCCGTCCGATCGCGCTGCGCATCGTCGCCGCCCAGGCCGTGCTGCTGGGGATCGCCGTCGCGCTCGGTCGCTGGTGGCTCTACCCGCTGCTGTGGTTGGCCCCGTGGCTCACGGCGTGGCGGGTGATCAACCGACTGCGGTCGATCGCCGAGCACGGCGGGATGGAGCGCTCGAAGGACCGTCGCCGCACCACACACCACGTGCGCCAGACCTGGCTGGCCCGCTTCTGGATCGTGCCGCTCAACACCGGCTGGCACCTCGCCCACCACGTCGACATGGGCGTGCCGTGGCGCAACCTGCCGAAGCTCCACGCCGAACTGGTCGCGGCGGGCTGGGTCACCGACGAGCTCACCTACCCGAACTACCGCTCGCTCTGGCGGGCCCTCCGAAGCCGCGCCGACTGAGCGACGGGCCGGTCGGAAACGCAGGCTGCTCCGACCGCCGGCCGTGGTGGAGACTGACGTCGTGGCGACGGGTGCCGGGCGTGTGGAGATCGGGGTGCTCGGGCCGTTGCGCGTCCGAGGCGCCGACGGCTCCGACATCACCCCGTCGGGAGGGCTGCAGCGTCGGCTCCTCGCCCTGCTCGTGCAATGCCGGGGTGAGGTCGTGTCGGCCGACGCCGCGGTGGACGTCCTCTGGCCCTCGGCGCCGCCCCAGGACGCCACGGCGGCGTTGCAGAACCACCTCTCCCGGCTGCGCCGCGCCCTCCCCGACGGCGCCATCGAATCGGTGGGATCGGGGTACCGGCTCGACCCGACCCAGGTGGTCGTCGACGCCGACCGGCTCGTCGACCTGCTCGGCGGTGGGCTCGACGACGCAGCGGCCGGCGAGCTGACCCTCCTGCTCCAGCGCTGGCAGGGGCCCGCCTACCCGGAGCTCGACGATGCCGAGCTGGGCCGGGCCGAGACCACTCGGCTCGAGGAGCTCCGGATCCGCGCCCGCGAGGCCATCGCCGAGGCCCGGCTCGCGGCCGGTGACACGGACGGGCTGGTCGGCGACCTCATCGCGCTGGCCATCGACGAGCCGCTGCGGGAGCGGCCGCGCTCCTTGCTGATGGCGACGCTGGCGGCGACGGGGCGGGTGGCCGAGGCCACGCGGGCCTACGACGACTTCCGCCGCCTGCTGGGCGAGGAGCTGGGCATCGAGCCGTCGGCCGCCCTGGCCGCGCAGCACGCCGCCCTCCTCCAGGGCACCACCGGATCGGCGGCCGGCATCGCGCCCCGCCGGCTGCCCGTCCTGATGACCGAGCTGGTGGGTCGCGACGCCCTGCTCGACGAGTTGGCCGAGTCGCTCGACGCTGCTCGCGTCGTCACGCTGCTCGGACCGGGCGGCATCGGGAAGACGCGGCTGCTCCTCGAGCTCGGCCACCGGCTCCAACGCCAGCGCCCCGACCGGGCCGTCGTGCTCTGCGAGCTGGCCGCGGCCGAGCCGGCGAGCACGGCGGAGGTGGTGATGGCGGCGATGGGGATCGACAGCCGCCCGGGCACCGCGCCGAGCCAGCGCATCGTGGACGTGCTCGGCGACGACGAGGTGGTGCTGCTCCTCGACAACTGCGAGCACGTCCTCGGCCCGATCGCCGAACTGGCCGAGGAGGCCGTCGGTGCGTGCCCGAACGTGACGGTCGTGGCGACCAGCCGCGAGCGCCTGCGGATCCCCGGCGAGGTCATCCGGGCGGTGCCCACGCTGCTCGGCGACGACGGCGGCGTCGATCCCGCCGTCGACCTCTTCGTCCGCCGGGCGCGAGCGGTGCGAGGCGACTTCGCCCCGACCGAGGGCGAGTGGGAGCAGATCGCGGAGGTGGTTCGTCGCCTCGACGGCCTGCCGTTGGCCATCGAGCTGGCGGCGGCCCGGCTGCACACCCATGACCTGGCCGAGCTCGCCGAGGGGCTCGACCAGCCCTTGTCGCTGCTGGTCGACGGCTATCGGAACTCGAGCCGGCACTCGTCGCTGGCGGCGGTGGTGGCATGGTCGTACGGCATGCTCGAACCCGGGCTGCAGGAGGCCTTCGCCTCGCTGTCGGTGTTCGCCCGGCCCTTCACGGCCGAAGCCGCCGCAGCGGTGTGCCAGCTCGACGGCGCCGAAGCGGCCCGCCACCTGTCGCAGCTCGTCGAGCGATCCCTCGTGGTGCGTGCCCCGGGCCGCCGCTACGTGCTGCTCGAGACCCTGCGGGCGTTCGGGGCCGAACAACTGCTCGTGTCCGGGCAGAACGACCTGGTCCGCGAACGGCACGCGCGGTGGTTCCTGGCGTGGGCCGAGCGGACCGCGGCGCGGTTGCACGATCCCGGGTACCCGGCGGTGGTCCAGATCGACGAAGCGGTGCCCGAGCTCCGTGCCACCCTCACCTGGCTCCTCGACCACGGCCTCGTCGCCCAAGCGGCCCGCCTCGTCGCCCACCTCATCACCTACGGGCTGCTCCGCTTGCGCCCCGACGTCCTCGCGTGGGCCCACCTGGTCATCGAGGCCGACCCCGAGGACGCCAGCCCCGCCGCCCCGATCGTGTGGGCGGCGGCGGGCTACCACGCCTGGATGGCCGGCGACCTGCAGGCCTTGGGCGAGGCCAGCGTGCGCGCCGTCGAGGCCGCCGAGCGACACTCGGCTGGCGTGCCCCAGGAGGCGGCAACCATCCGGGGCAACCACGGCCTGTTCGAGGGCCAGCTCGACTCGGCCATCGAGTGGTACCAGCGCGGCGCCGACGCCGCTCGCGATGACACCACGCGCCTCATCGCCCTCGGCGCCCAGCTCCTCGCCCACGGCTACGCCAGCCACCCTGAAGCGATCGAACTCGGCGCCCGGCTGCTCCGTGAGATCGGCGAGGCCGAGACCGCCGTGGCGTCCTACGTCTGGTACTGCGTCGGGGAATCCGAGCTGGCCCTCGGTAGCGACCAGGCCCGGCTCCGGCTGGCTCGAGCGGTGGAGCTCGCCGACCTGACGAACGCGTCGTTCGTGAAGGGCGTGGCCGGAGCATCGAAGGCGTCGATCGAGGTCCGGACGGGCGACCCGGCCGTGGCGGCGGCCGACTACCGCTGGCTCATCCCCCACTGGCAGCGGGCCGGCATGTGGTCCACGCAGTGGACGATGCTGCGCTCGATCGTGGTGCTGCTCGAGCGGATCGGTCGGCCCCGGGACGCTGCGGTGCTCGAAGGCGCCATCCGGGCGCCGGGGGCCGGGCACCGGATCTTCGGCGCCGACGAGGTGGCCCTCGGCGAGCTGAGCGATCGCCTCCGCGCCGTGCTCGGCGACGACGCCGCGCAGCCGCGCTTCGTCGAGACGCTGCCGCGGGTCGGCTACCGCTTCATCGGCACGCTCGAGGGCGCCAGCCCCGCGCCGCGCCAGCCGGCGCCGCCGCCGCGGCCGCGGCTGGTCGTGCTGCCGTTCATGAACCTGACCGGCGATCCGTCGCACGACTACTTCATCGACGGCTTCACCGAGGAGCTGATCGCGCAGCTCGGGCACAGCTGCGCCGATCGCGTCGGCGTGCTGGCGCGGACGTCGGCGATGCTCTACAAGGACGTGCGCCGCGGCGCCGCCGACATCGGCGAAGCGCTGCGCGTCGACTACCTGATCG
>JALYWQ010000219.1 GCA_030852625.1 Actinomycetota bacterium | reverse complement strand
ACCTGCACGTCGAACGCCTCGCCGCGGGGGTCGAGCTCAAGGCCGCCGTCGACATCGGCGGCACCACCACCTGGGCCGAGGGTCACGACGACTGGTGGTACGAGGTGGACGAGCCGTTCGAGCGGAGCCGCTGGGCCTGGCGCTCCGGGGACCTGGCCATCGACGTGCGCCTCGCCTCCACCCTGCCGCCGATCGATCACGCCGCTGCGCTGGCCACCCTGCAGCTCGCAGGGTCGGAGCGAGACCACTACGAGGCGATCGGGCGGTTCAGCGGCACGGTGTCGGTCGCCGGCGCCACCGTTCCGGTCGACGGGCTGTTCGTCCGCGACCACACCTGGGGCGCCCGGGAGTACCACCGCTTCGGTCCGTCCTGGTGGTGGCCCACGTGCTTCGACGGCGGCGCGGCCTACGCCGGCGGCGTGGCGGTGGCGCTGGAGGACCGCACGGTGGGGTACGGCCTCGTCGCCGACGAGCACGGCGTGGCGGCCACGCCCGTGGTCGAGCTGGAGGTCGACGGGCAGGCCGCTCCGGGCGGCTACGCCGGCACCACGATCCGCTACGTCCCCGAGGGACGGGAGCCGGTGGCGCTCACCTCGGTGACCCGGCGCCACCTGTGCACCACCTTCCCCGGCTTCGGCGCCGACCGGCAGTGGAACGAGGCCTACTCCACCTGCCGGTGGGGGCCACGCGAGGGATTCGGATCGAGGGAGCTGGGATGTTGAACGCCGACGACGCGCAGGTGCACGCCTGGGAGGACGACCCGCACTGGCAGGAGAGCGTGGCCGTGTGGTTCCACGACCTCGACGCCGGTTGGGGTGGCTTCTTCCGCTTCGGGATCCACCCCACCCAGGGCTTCGGCCGATCGATGCTGTTCGCCTACGACGACCAGGGCCTCCGGTTCCGCCGGGTGCGCGAGCACGTGCCCACCAGCGAGTTCAGCGAGCTGCGGGTGGGGACGGGTTGGGCCGGCGTCGGCGATGGCGCTGTGGCTTACGGGTGGGACGAGCCGGAGTGCTCGGCCGACCTGCGCTTCGAGGGTTTCTACGAACCGCTCGGCTTCGGCATCAGCGCCGACGAGAGCGACCTCCAGCGCTCGATCTACACCGGGCACCTCGAGTGCAGCGGCCGCTTGCGCGGATCGTTGCGAGTGGGGGAGCGCGCGGTGGTGATCGACGCCCTCTGCCACCGTGACCGCTCCTGGGGCCCGCGGCGCATGGACGCCGTGATCACCAACCGCATGCTCACCGGCACCATGGGCCCGGCCCTCAGCTTCGCGGCCATCGAGATCCAGACCGACGCCGGCCCGAACCGCCACGGCTTCGTGGTCCGCGATGGTGTCGTCACGCCCTGCGAGGACCTGGTGATCCTCCCCTCGATCGGCCTCGACGGCTACAGCGTCGACGGGGGCGCCGCCCACCTGAAGCTCCTGGGAGGCGAGGTGCTCACCATCACCGCCGAGACCATCGACGGCCAACTGACGCCCTACGACGGCTACCTCTGCAGCGAGCACCTGTCGATCGTGCGTTGCGGCGACCTCGTCGGCATGGGCGACAACGAGCTCACCAACAACCCGCGGCTCGGCGCCGCCGACCTCCCCTTCACCACCCACGTGGACGGCGGCGACGGCCTGTCGCAGCGACCGCCCCGTTGGTGGCGGTGACCGAACCGACCGACCCCTACGACGAGCCCCGGCCGCCGGGCTCGGCGTGGACCCGGGTGAACATCGGCGAGGCCATCCCCGGTGTGCCCACACCGCTCAGCTGGTCGGTGTGGCGACCGGCCATGGAGCACGGGTTCTGGTGGGCCCAGCGCCAGCTCGGCGTGGTGGGCCGGCGCGAGGGCACCCCGCCGGTGACGGGCATCGCCTCGGGCCATCCGTGCGTGAGCGTCGATGTGAGCCTCGCACAAGTGGGGCGGCTCCCCGGCTACGACGCCGGAGCGTTCGCCGAGCAGTACTTCGGGCTGTCGCCGGACGAGGCTCCGGTCGCGGCATCGCCGTCACTCGCATCGCAGGCCCGGACGGTCCTGCGCGTCGGCCGGCGAGCTCCCGTGTCGCTCGCTCGCCTCCGCCGCTGGAGCACCCA
>JALYWQ010000198.1 GCA_030852625.1 Actinomycetota bacterium | reverse complement strand
GATCTGCGAGGCGACCGCGGCGGTGACGCGGCCACCCTCGACCAGCGTGGGCAGCGAGCGGATCTTCTCCCAATTGGGTTCGCGCGGGCCCTCGTCGTGGGCCAGGCCGTTGAGCGGCACGATCTCGTTCTCGAAGCGACCTTCGGCGCGGGCCTGGATGGCCCGCTCGTGGCTGGTCACCGCGAACTGCTCCATGTCGTCCCGCGTGATGTCCCACTTGGCGGCGATGAGCTCGGCGCCGTTGAACTGGCTGACCTCGCCGTCGCCGTAGCGCTTCACCCAGCCCTCGGAACCGGTGAATGGATCGGCGAAGCCGAGGGGCTCCGCGAGGGTCATGGCCGAGCTGATCGGGATCATCGACATCTGCTGCACCCCGCCCGCCACCACCACGTCGTTGACGCCGGCCATCACGGCCTGGGCTGCGAAGTGGATGGCCTGCTGGGCCGAGCCGCACTGGCGGTCGATGGTGGTGCCGGGCACGTGCTCGGGCATGCCGGCCGCCAGCCAGCAGGTGCGGGCGATGTCGCCGGCCTGGCCGCCGACGGTGTCGACGCAGCCGAACATCACGTCGTCGACGGCGCCGGGATCGATGCCGGTGCGGTCGACCAGCGCGGTGATCGACGCCGCGCCGAGGTCGGCCGGGTGCACCTGGCTGAGGCCGCCCCCGCGCCGGCCCACGGGCGTGCGGACGGCGTCGACGATGAAGGCTTCCGGCATGGTGGCTCCTACGGGTTGAGATCGAGGGCCGCGGCGACCCGGTCGGTGTGGTGGGCGGTGTCGCCCCACGTGCGGGCCAACGCCCAGGCCCGCTTCTGGAAGAGGTGGAGGTCGGCCTCGACGGTGTAGCCGATGGCGCCGTGGCACTGCAGGGCGGCTCGTCCTGCAGTGTCGGCGGCCTCGGTGGCGAGCACCTTGGCCATCGACACGTCACGGGCCCGGATGGGCTCGCCCTGGGCGATCGACCACGCCGCCTTCGCCACGGCGGGGCGGGCGAACTCGAGGGCCAGCGCGGCGTTGGCGAGGTGGTGCTTCACGGCCTGGAAGCTCCCGATCGGCACGCCGAACTGCTTCCGCTCGGTGACGTAGCCCACGGTGAGGTCGACCATCGCCTGACCCAACCCTACGAGCACGGCCGCTGTTCCAAGGGTCCCCCGGTCGAGGGCCAGCTCGATGACCGCCGGGTCCTCGGTGAGGGGCTCACCGGTCGTTCCGGTGTGGGCGACCGATGCTCCGCGGCGGGCCCCGTCCACCGTGGCCACCGGTGTGAGGTCGGCGCCGTCGCGATCCACCCGCGCGAGGGTGTGGCCCCAGCGGAGCAGGAGGGTGTCGGCGTCGGCCGCCGTGGGCACGAGCGGGCCGCCGAGGTCGGTGGCGACCATGCCCCCGCTGAGGCCGAGCAGGGGCGCGGCCACCATGGCCGTCTCCACGAGGGGGTGGGGGAGCGCGACCCGTCCGGCCTCCTCGAGGATCGGCACCAGCCACGTCTCGTCGAGCCCGAGGCCACCGTCGGCTTCGGGCACGAGCAGCCCGAGCACGCCCATGGCGTCGAGGCTGTCCCACACACCTCGGTCGAGCTCCCCGGAGGGAGCGTCCCATGCGGCGCGCACGACGGCCGGCGGGCACTCCTTCGCCAGCAGGTCCCGCACCGCATCGCGCATGGCGACCTGATCCTCAGTGAGCGCAAACCTCATCGACCAACCAACGTCTGCGTTCCCTGAGGTTCGCCATTCGGGCCTGAGCCAACACAGACGTTGGTCATCGAGGGAGCCCCAGGAGGCGTTCGGCGGCGATGTTGCGCTGGATCTCGTTGGTGCCGGCGTAGATCGGTCCGGACAGCGAGAACATCCAGCCCTTGGCCCACGGTTCCTCGTCGAGCTCGGCACCCGCGCCGAGGAGGTCGAGGGCGATCTCGTGCAGCTCGATGTCGAGCTCGCTCCACCACAGCTTGGTGAGGCTGGCCTCGGCACCGGCCTTGGCGCCCGAGGCCAGCTTGGTGACGGTCTGGAGCGTCTGCAGCTGGTAGGCCTCGGCGTGCATCCAGGCCCGGGCCGCTCGCCGGCGGAGGGCGTCGTCGCCCCGGTCACGAGCAAGGGCGAGGAGCCGTTCGGCGGTGGCGAGGAAGCGACCAGGCGACCGGAGGGTGAGGCCCCGTTCGGATCCGGCGGTGGCCATGGCGACGGCCCACCCGCCCTCGGGTTGGCCGAGCACCACGCCCCCGGCGACGGCGTCGTCGGCAAGGAAGGCGTCGTCGAAGAACACCTCGGCGAAGCCCTCGTCGCCGTCGAGCCGACCGAAGCCCCGCACCGTCACGCCCTCGGTGTCGAGGGGGACGAGCAGGTAGGTGAGGCCCTTGTGGCGGGCGCTGTCGGGATCGGTGCGGAAGAGCCCGAACAGGTGGGTGCAGAACGCACCGCGGGTGGTCCACGTCTTCTGACCGTTGAGCACCCAGCCGCCGTCGACGCGCTGGGCCCGGCTGGCCACCGACGCCAGGTCGCTCCCGGCGTTGGGCTCCGACCAGCCCTGGCACCAGAGGTCCTCGCCGGCGGCCATCCGGCGCAGGATGCCGTCCTGCTGTTCGGGGGTGCCGAACTCGTAGATCGACGGAGCCAGCAGGAAGATGCCGTTCTGGGTGATTCGGGGCGGGCACCCGGCCCGGTAGTACTCCTCCTCGAAGAGCAGCCACTCCCAGAGCGAGGCGCCCCGCCCGCCGTGCTCCGGCGCCCACGACACCACGGCCCAGCGATCGGCGAAGAGCCGTCGTTCCCACCCGAGGTGCTGGGCGAACCCCTCGCGCGTGTCGCCCGACAGGGGGGAGCCGCCGAGCGACTCCTTCCACTCGGCCAGGTTGGTCTCCAGCCAGGCGCGCGCCTCGGCGCGGAAGGCGTCCTCCTCGGCTGACCAGGTGAGGTCCACGCCGTCAGCCCTGCAGCCGCTTCAGCGCGGCGACGGCGTCGGTGGTGATGCGGTCGAGCAGTTCGGCGACGGTCGGGAGCTCGCTGATCACGCCGGTCACCTGGCCGGTGGGGAGGACGCCCACCTCGGGCTTGCCCTCCACCATCGTGGCCCGGATGAGCATCGGCGCGTTGGCCGCCATGGCCAGCTGGCTGAGGGTGAGGTCCTGGTTCTTGCGCATGGCCCGGCCTTCCCGGAGGAGGTCGCCGAGCGACGTGCCGGTGAGCTTCCGGAACCGGAGTGCGGCGGCCGCGGCGCGCGGCAAGCGGAGCAGCTTCGGCGACCGTTCGATGCGGTCGATCACCTCGGTGCGGATGACCCGCTGGGGGGCGCCGTCGAGGGCCGTCGTCACGACGGTGTCGAACACGGTGGCCGCGGTGTAGCGATCCTTCACGACGTCGGGCACGTGGCTCTCCTGGGTGAGCAGGAACCGCGTGCCCATGGCGATGCCGTCGGCGCCGTAGGCCAGCGCGGCGACGAGGCCCCGGCCGTCGTGGAAACCGCCAGCGCCGAGCACCGGGATCTCGCTGCCCACCGCGTCGACCACCTCGGGGAGCAGCAGCGACGTGGGGACCGACCCGGTGTGGCCGCCGCCCTCACCGCCCTGCGCGATCACCGCGTCGACGCCCATCTCGAGCACCTTCTCGGCGTGGCGACGGGCGCCCACGGTGGGCATGACCACCACGCCGGCGTCGTGGCAGCGGGCCACGGCATCCTTGGTCGGTGCGCCGGCGAAGCTCACCAGCTTCACGCCTTCCCCGACGACGAAGGCCACCCGCTCGGCGAGGTCGGGTTGGTCGGCGCGGAAGTTCACGCCGAACGGCGCATCGGTGCGCTCCTTGACCCCGGCGACGGCGGCGCGCAGCTGCTCCGGCGTCATCGTCACCGCGGCGAGGATCCCGAATCCGCCCGCGGCGCTCGTGGCGGCGGTCAGGTTGGCGCCCGACACCCAGCCCATCCCGGTCTGCACGATCGGGAGCCGGCAGCCCACCAGGTCGCAGAACCGGGTGCGCAGCACCGGCGGGACAGGATCTGACACCCCGTCAGGTTACTGGTGCTCCCGAGGCCCGGCCCAACCCGCGCCGTAGGGTGCCGGCATGCGCATGGGGACCTCGGCTGCTCGATGGGTGCTCCTCGCGACCGTCCTCGGGTCGGGCATCGCCTTCCTCGACGGCACGATCGTCAACGTCGCCCTCCCCGCCATCGCCGACGATCTCGACGCGTCCCTCGGCGACCTCCAGTGGGTGCTCGACGCCTACCTCGTCACCCTCACGGCGCTGCTGCTCCTCGGCGGGTCGTTGGGGGACCGGTTCGGTCGCCGTCTGGTGTTCCTCCTGGGCCTCGGCGCCTTCACCGCAGCTTCGGTGTTCTGTGGGCTGGCCCCGAACGTGCAGGTGCTCATCGGCGCCCGAGCCGTGCAGGGGGTGGGCGCGGCGATGCTCGTCCCCGGCAGCCTGGCCATCATTTCGGCGCTGTTCCATCCGGACGACCGGGCCCGAGCCGTCGGCGCGTGGTCGGGACTCGGTGGGATCGCCACCGCCATCGGGCCCTTCGCCGGCGGCTGGTTGATCGACAGCGTGAGCTGGCGGCTGGCCTTCTTCGTGAACGTGCCGCTGGCTGTTGCGGTGCTGGTGGCGTCCCGCCACATGCCGGAGTCGAAGGCCCCCGGCAGCGGGCGGCTCGACGTGCCCGGTGCGGTGACGGCGTCGATCGGCCTGGCCCTCTCGACCTACGGGCTGATCGAAGGCGAGACGGTGGTCGGCCTCGTGGGCCTCGTGGTCCTGCTCGGCTTCGTCGTCATCGAGGCCCGGAGCGCGTCGCCGATGCTGCCGCTGGCGCTGTTCCGGTCGAGCCAGTTCAGCGGCGCCAACGCCACCACCTTCGCGGTGTACGCAGCCCTCGGCGGAGCGTTCTTCCTGCTCGTACTCCAGCTCCAGGTGGCCCTCGACTACTCGGCGCTCGAGGCGGGTGCCGCCCTGTTGCCGGTCACGCTCCTCATGCTCGTGCTCTCGGCCCGCGCCGGCGCCCTCGCCCAGCGGATCGGGCCCCGCCTGCCGATGACCGTCGGTCCGCTCGTGGTGGCCGCCGGGCTCCTGCTGTGGACCAGGGTCGACGCAGGCTCCAGCTACCTCAGCACGGTGCTGCCCGGCGCGATCGTGTTCGGCCTCGGCCTGTCGCTGACGGTCGCTCCGCTGACGGCCACGATCATGTCGTCCGCCGACGACGAGCACCTCGGCGCCGCGTCGGGCGTCAACAACGCCGTGGCCCGACTGGCCGGCCTGCTCGCGGTCGCGCTGCTCCCGATCCTCGTGGGCCTCGACACGGGCGGGTCACCGAGCGGCCTCGACAGTGGCGTCGACGACGCCATGTTGGTGTCCGCGGCCCTCGCCGTGATCGGCGGCGTCATCGCCTTCGTCACCGTGCGCGAAGGCGCCCCGGTCACCGGCACCGCCCAGCCGCTCACCCAACCCTGCGGCGACCCCAGCCAAGCCGAAGCCACCACCCCCTGAGGACGACCCGGCCCGCTCGCTTTGGCGGTTCTGCCTGTTAGTTGGGGACTTCGGTGAACCTGGCTCCGGCTCGGTCGATCATCGTGTCGATGAGCTCGAGCTCGTCGGGGGTGGGGAGGCGGCTCGTCGGCACGTCGTCGGGGATGACGAGCTCGAAGCCGGTGGCGTCCTGCACCTCGTTCGGCGTGATGCCGGGGTGGACCGAGCGCAGCCGCAGGCGGCCGTCGGGCGTCTCGAAGTCGAGCACCCCGAGGTTCGTGACGACGTGGCGCAGCGAGTGGAAGCGGGCTGCGAAGTCACCGAGGGCTCGGGCCCGGTCGTTGCCCACCCCGCAGACCGTGTCGACCGCCGACACGAACGTGCTCGGCGTGTGGTTGGGCACCCAGTACGACGTGACGTCGTTGATGGTGTTGCCAGGCGCCCCGCGGTAGCCGAGGAGCTGCACCTTGGGCCGCTTGTAGTCGCCCAGCGCGGCGAAGTTCTGGTTGCCGAACTGGTCGATCTGCGTGCCGCCCATGATCACGTGGCGACGACCGTTCCACACCCAGCCGAACATGTTCCGGTACGGGTTGAAGTGCTCGACGACCTTCCCGTCGGGCCAGTCGAACGCTTCGTCGTTGGCGATGAGGCGGGCTTCGCCGTCGGTCATGGCCAGGTCCGGCTCGAAGGTCGCTCGAGCGAGACGGCCGCCGATCATCGGGATGGTGCCGATGGGGTTGCACAAGATCTCGCCGTCGCCACGGAAGCACTCGGCGATGGCGACGACGCACACGTCGGCGCGGGTGACGAGGTCTTCGATCTGCGAGCTCATGACGGGCCTCCGTCGGTGCGGAGCTTGGCTTGGTAGTCGGCCTCGCTCAGGTCGAGCCACGACGAGCGGAACTCCGCCCACGCTTCGGCGCTCTTGGCCGACGCCGCGTACTGCTTCTGGAACGCTTCGTCGCGCTGGTAGTCGGGATCGCACGACGTGAAGTGGGCACCGTTGGGGGCCTCGACCACGCCATCCACGAGCAACCGGCTGATGAGGAGCGACTGCGGTGGCCCCTCCTTCGAGAGGTCCTCGGTGGGCACCACCTTCTCGGTGGAGAGGTAGCGCTGGGTGGCGGCGCCGAGGAACAGGTCGTCCATGTACGGATCGGGTCCCAGGTACTGCCCGTTGCCACGGGCGTCGGCCCGGTTCATGTGCACGAAGGCGGCGTCCATCGTGAGGGCCGGGACGGCCACCAACTCCTCCCCGTCGTCGAACGGTGACGTGACCATGCGCAGGCGATCGTTGTCGCGCAGCACGTCGGAGCCGATGCCCACCCGCGTCGGCAGGAACGGCACCCGCCACGCGGCGGCCTGGAGGCCGAGGAGGAACATGCCCTCGTCGTACGGCTCGTCTTCGATGGCACCGGACTGGCGGGCGGCGCGGAAGTGGGGCTCGAGGGGGATCGAGTCGAGCGACACGAAGGCGTAGACGAGCCGCTTCACCTTGCCGGCCGCGCACAGGATGCCGACGTCGGGCCCGCCCCAGCTGACGACCGTGAGGTCGGTGAGGTCGCTGCGCAGGATGGCCCGCACGATCGACATCGGCTTGCGGCGTGAACCCCAGCCGCCGAAGCCCACCGTCATGCCCGACCGCAGGCCGGCGATGGCCTCGTCCTCGGTGCAGCGCTTGTCCTTGGTGGTCATTGGCTCGTATCGGTCTCTCGCTTGGCGAC
>JALYWQ010000196.1 GCA_030852625.1 Actinomycetota bacterium | reverse complement strand
TGTTCTGGCACGTCGGCTCGATGCCCGGCCGCACGGTCGAGCTGGAGATCTTCGGTGGGCCACACGCCACCGAGAGCGGTTGGAGCTCGCCGTACGCCGCCGTCCACCCGATCTTCCCGACCGCAATGGAGGCGGTGACCGAGCTCCAGACCGGATGGAACCGGCTGCGCGCCGGGCTACTCCTCTCCACCGACGAGCAACTCGAACGCCGCGTGCGCTTCTACTCCTACGACGGGCAGCCGGGCCCAGACGCAACCGGCGCCCAGGTCGTGGCGTCCGTGCTCAACGAGGTCAGCCACCACGGGACCCAGATCGGCGTCCTGCGCGACCTCTTCCGCGTGCGCTGAGGCCAGCCGCCGCAGCCCTCGTAGCCTGCAGGCATGTCCACGCTCGAAGCCGATGACGTCCGTTGGGACCTGTCCGACCTCCTCGATGGCGCCGATGACGAGGCCTCCGTCGACGCCCTGCTCGACCGGGCTGATGCCCTCACCGCGGAGCTGGCCACCGGGCGGGGGACGGTGGCGTCGTGGGACGTGGACGGGCTCGTCCGCTTCATGACCTCGCAGGCGGAGTTGAGCGAGCTCATCGGGCGGGTCGGGTCGTGGGCCGGGCTGCGGTTCGCCACCGACGTGAACGACCCCACCCGAGGTGCGCTCATGCAGCGGGTGGAGGAGCGGGCCACCGCCATGTCCACGCAGCTCCTGTGGTTCGAGCTGGAGTGGGCCGCGCTGGAGGACGACCACGTCGACCAGCTCCTGGCCGACGAACGCCTGGCGTTCGCCGCCCACCACCTGCGCTCGGCCCGTCGATACCGCGACCACCTCCTCAGCGAACCGGAGGAGCGCATCCTCACCGAGAAGTCGATCACCGGCAGCTCGGCGTGGAGCCGGCTGTTCAACGAGCTCACCTCCACCATCGAGGTGCAGCTCGACGGTCGCACCACCACCCTCGAGGAGGGCCTCAGCCGCCTCGGGTCGCCGTCGCCGGAGACTCGCGCCGGAGCCGCCGCTGCGGTGACCGAGGCCCTGCGACCCGGGTTGCGGACCCGGGCCTTCGTGTTCAACACCCTGCTGCACGACAAGGCCGTGGACGACCGCCTGCGGGGCTACCCCACCTGGATCTCCAGCCGGAACCTGTCCAACGAGGCCAGCGACGAGTCGGTGCAAGCCCTCGTCGACGCCGTGCAGGCCCGTTACGACGTGCCCCAGCGCTGGTACCGGCTGAAGGCCCAGGTGCTCGGGGTCGACCGGCTCAAGGACTGGGACCGGATGGCCAGCCTGGCCACCGAGGACGAGCCCATGAACTTCGGTGAGGCCAAGGACCTCGTGCTCGAGTCGTACGCCTCCTTCTCCCCGGAGCTGGCCGACGTGGCGACCCGCTTCTTCGACGAGAACTGGATCGACGCGCCGGCGCTGCCCGGCAAGCGACCCGGCGCGTTCTGCGCCTACACCGTCCCGTCGGTGCACCCCTACGTGTTCCTCAACTGGACCGACCGACGGCGCGACGCCCTCACGCTCGCCCACGAGCTCGGTCACGGCCTCCACGCCTACCTCGCCCGTCCCCAAGGCGTGTACCACCAGGGAACACCCCTCACGCTCGCCGAGACGGCGTCGGTGTTCGGCGAGACGGTCACCTTCGGCCGGCTCCTCGACGAGACCAAGGACCCCGCCGCCCGCCTTGCGCTCCTGGCCGAAAACCTCGAGGGCAGCATCGCCACCGTCTTCCGCCAGACGGCCATGAACCGCTTCGAGGACGCCGCTCACAACGCCCGGCGCACCGAGGGCGAGCTCTCGGTGGAGCGGATCGGCGAGCTCTGGGCCCAGAGCCAGGAGGCCATGCTCGGCGACGCCGTCGAGGTCACCGAGGGCTACCGGAGCTGGTGGTCGTACGTACCCCACTTCATCGGCACGCCGGGGTACGTGTACGCCTACGCCTACGGGCAGCTGCTCGCGCTGTCCGTCTACCGCCAGTACACCGAGCAGGGGTCCGACTTCGTCCCCCGCTACCTGCACCTGCTCTCGGCGGGCGGGTCGATGGCGCCGGAGGAGCTCGGCAAGATCGTCGGCTGCGACCTGGCCGACCCCTCGTTCTGGGACGGTGGCCTCGACATCCTCGAGGAGCAGCTCGAGGCCGCCGAGTCGGCCGCGTTCGAAGCCGGGCGCATCACCCGCTGAGCACGACCTCGGCGACCGGGATCCGAGCCGGCGCTACGCCCGCTCGACCCGACGCAGGCCTCGCCCGGGAGTCCACGACTCGACGACGAGCATCGTGGCGGCGTCGTCGAGCGCGGTGATCACCACTTCGCTGATGTCGACGGTGAAGGCGTCGCCGTCGTGCTCCTCACCTTCCTCGAGGATCACCGGACCGGCCGGCACCGCGACGCCGGCGATCTTGGCCTCACCGGGCCACTCGCTCTCCTTGCCCTCCTCGGGGTGGAAGGTGGGGCCGTGCAGCGCGAGGCGGGGATCGCGCGCGAGATCGGCGCTCTTCCGGGCGCCACCCATCGAACCGAACCGCAGCTCACCGTCCTCGAACTCGCACTCGATCCCGGAGATGCGAGGCGACCCGTCGGCCCGCAACGTGGCGATGGTCTTGTGCCGCCCGGCGTCGAACAGCGCCTGCACCCTCGCCGCCAGCTCGGGCTCGGCGGCGACCACGTCCTTCCAGCTCACCATGCGCGCACCGTACCCGCCTGCGGCACAGCGTTCAGGCTCCTGGTCGATGGGTGTGGGCCTGGTGACCGTCGCGGTCGAAGATCATGATCAGCTCGGCGGGGCCGTCGACCGCGACGACCGAGTGCGGCGTCATGGTGGCGAACTCCGCCGCCTCGCCGGCCTCGACGATCACCTCGCGCTCGCCGAGCTCCAGGCGCACCCGCCCCTCGAGGACGAAGAACCAGTCGTGGCCGGGGTGGACCCGCGGGTCGGGGCGCTTCCGGGTGGGCTCCAGGCGCAGCTTCATGGCGACGGTGCTGCCGGTGGGGCGACTCAACATCCAGGTGGTGCGGGCACCGGTCCTGGTCGGGGCCGGGCGGATGACCACGTCGTCGTCGCCGTCCACCTCGAGCAGGGATTCCAGGTCGACCTGGAGGGCCCTCGCCAGCGGCAGGAGCACGTCGAGGCTGATGGTCCGCTTGCCCGTCTCGACCCGGCTGATGGTGGAGGGGCTGAGGTTGGTGCGCTCGGCCAGCTCGTCGAGGGACAGCCCCAAGGTCGTGCGGAGGCTCCGCAACCTGACCCGCACCACCGCGTCGATGTCCTGATCCTCGGTCACCCGCCGCCTCCTCCTGTCTTGCGAATACTGCAAGATCTATTGCAGTTTGGTACGACCACCGTATCGTGCTCGGCATGGCAGAACACCACGCACCCTCCGTCGAACGACACGCCGACGTCGCGATCATCGGCGGCTCCGCGGCCGGGCTGGCCGCCGCCCTCCAACTCGGTCGGCAGCGACGCTCGACCATCGTCATCGACGCCGGTGAGCCCCGCAACGCTCCCGCCGCCCACATGCACAGCTTCCTCGGTCGGGAGGGCCAGCCGCCGTCGACCCTCACCGCCGCCGGTCGCGACGAGGTCCGCAGCTACGGCGGCGAGGTCCTCCCGGGCCGGGTGGTCGGCGTGGAGCGCACGACCGACGATCGCTTCCGGGTCGAACTCGTCGGCGGACATGCCGTCATCGCCCGCCGAGTGCTGCTGGCCACCGGCATCGTCGACGAGCTCCCGGACATCGCCGGCGTGGCCGGGCATTGGGGACAGGACGTGATCCATTGCCCGTTCTGCCACGGCTACGAGGTGCGGGACGAGCAGATCGTGCAGATCGTCTCCCATCAGATGGGCTTCCACCCCACCCCCCTGCTGCGCACCCTCACCGAGCGCTTGACGGTCGTGCTCCACGACCCTGCACTCGACGGTGCCGAGGCCGAGCGTCTCCGGCAGGCCGGCATCGCCGTGGTCGCCGGTCCGGCCGTTCGAGTGGTGGACGACGGCGGCGGCCGGGTGACCGGCGTGGAGGTCGCCGGCGGGGTCGTCGTCCCGGCCGATGCGGTGGTCGTCGGGCCCCGGTTCCGCGCCAACGTCGACGCGGTCACCGGGCTGGGCGTCGATCCGGTGGACCACGCCTCCGGCCTCGGCACCGTGGTGCAAGTGGACGACACCGGGGCCACCTCGGTCGCCGGGATCTACGCGGCGGGCAACGTCACCGACCCGAGCCAGCAGGTGCTCCAAGCGGCGGCCCACGGCAGCCGGGTGGGGGCCATGATCAGCTTCAGCCTGGCCAACGAGGACCTCGATGCCGCCGCCCGCCCATCGGCCAACGAGGCCGACTGGGACCGCCGCTACGAGGGCGAACGCCTCTGGAGCGGCAACCCAAACGGCAGCCTCGTCGCCGAGATCACCGGGATGGCGCCAGGGCGGGCCCTCGACGTGGGGGCCGGTGAGGGCGGCGATGCCCTGTGGCTGGCCGAGCAGGGGTGGACGGTCACCGCCAGCGACGTGACCCGTCGAGCCCTCGACCGAGTCGCGGCCGAGTCCATACGGCGCGGGCTCGAGGTCGAGCTCCTCCACGCCGACGCCAACGGCCCGGCGCCGTTCGCCCCGCGCGCCTACGACCTCGTGTCGGCGCACTACGCCTCGATCCCCCGAACCCCCGACGACCGTGGGGTGCGCAACCTCCTCGATGCGGTGGCGCCCGACGGCACGTTGCTCGTCGTGAGCCACGACCTCGAGCCGATGCGGGTGCCCGTCGACACGAGCACCCACAGCCGGCCGTTCGATCCCGACGCCTACGTGCGGGTCGAGGACGTGGCCCGGGCCGTCACGGCGTCACCCGAGTGGGACGTCGAGGTCCACGAGCGCCGGCCCCGCCCGGTCGGAGCGGCGTCGACCCACCACGTCGACGACGTGGTGTTTCGAGCCCGCCGCCGCCCCTGAGAAGGACGACGACCGTCCCTAGTGCAGCGTGAAGCGGTAGACGTTGGTGTCGCGTTGCTCGAAGCCGAGCTTCTTGTAGAGGTGGTTGGCGGCTTCGCGGCTGGGGCGGCTGGTGAGGTCGACGGTGACGCAGCCGAGCTCCCGAGCCCGGGCCAGCATGGCGTCGACCAGCTTGGCGCCGATGCCCTGGCCGGCGGCGGCCTCGTCGACGATCACATCCTCGATCCAGGCCCGGCGCGCGGTCGGGATCGGGAACACCGCCAGCGTCGAAACGCCGACGATGCGGCCGTCGTCAGTTCGGGCGACGAACTGGTCGATGGCGTCGCAGCCGAGGATCTCCTTCACGGCGTCGAGGCCCGGCGGCGGGTTGGAGGTGGTGAGCTGCGGCACGAGCACCTGCATCGCGGCAGCCACCTCCTCGGCCTCGTCGGGCCCGGCGATGCCGACGGTGACGGTCACGGCAGCGGCTGGGGCGGCGGGGGCCCCACGTAGCGGGCGGACGGGCGGATGATCCGGTTGTCGGCGGCCTGCTCGAGGATGTTGGCCGACCAGCCGATCACGCGGCTCGACGCGAACGTGGGCGTGAAGAGCTCGGGTGGCAGGCCGCAGTGCTCCATCACGACTCCGGCGTAGAACTCGACGTTGGCGTAGAGGTTGCGACCGGGCTTCAGCTCGGCGAGCACATCGACCACCGCCTGCTCGACGGCCTTGGCGAACTCGATCTTCTCGGCGTGGATGCGCTCGGCCACGCCCCGCAGGAACACCGACCGCGGGTCGTCGGTCTTGTAGATGCGGTGTCCGAACCCCATGAGCTTCTCGCCCTTGTTCACCGCGGTGGTGAGGTAGGGCCGGGCGTTGTCGATGGTGCCGATGGCGTCGAGCAGGTCGAGGGCACGCGACGGCGCCCCGCCGTGGAGCGGTCCGGAGAGGGCACCCATCCCGCCCACGACCGCCGCGGCGACGTCGGCACCCGACGAGGTGATGACGCGGGCCGCGAAGGTCGACGCGTTGAACCCGTGATCGATGGTGGTGATCTGGTACTGCTCGACACCCCGGCCCTTCTCCGGGTCGGGCTCCTCACCCGTGAGCATCCAGAGGTAGTTGGCGCCGTAACCGAGGTCGTCGCGCGGCTCGATCGGCTCGAGCCCCTGCTGCAGGCGGTGGATGGCCATGATCAGCGTGGGCATCACGGCGCAGAGCTGGAGCGTGTTGGCCCGCCGCTCCTCGTGGGTCAGGTCGAGGGTGGGCCGGTAGCCCTCAGCGGCCCCGACCATCGAGATGGCCGAGCGCACCGCGCCCATCACGTCCTGGCTCGACGCGGCGAACGCCGGCAGCAGCCCGGCGACGGCGTCGGGCACCCGGCGCAGCGGCGCGGTCTCGGCCCGGAAGGCGGCCCGCTCCTCGTCGTCCGGCAGGTGGCCGTCGACCATGAGGAACCACACGTCCTCGAGCGAAAGGCGGTCGGCGAGCTCCACCGCGTCGTACTGGCGGTAGTGGTAGAAGCCTTCGAGGCCCCGTACGTCGCCCACCTCGGTGTCGGCGACGACCACCCCGTCGAGTCCGGGGGGAGCCACGAAGCTGGAGGGGGGATCCGCGGCCATGGGCCGGATCCTACCGGCGACGCTCGAGGGCCTCGGAACAGGAACCGTTCATCCAGCCGCGACAACCTGGTCACCCGAAGGTGGCATCGAGGACACATCGGGGCGCGACAGTCGCACCATGTTCCGGCTCACCACCCTGCTGCGCTCCCTGGGCCACCAAGGCGCCCTGGCCAACGTGCAGGCCGTGCTCGAGTCCCGGGTCCGGGAGGACTGGCTCGTCGAAGGCCTGTCCCGACGGCTCGACGACCCGGTCGCCGCCCGCACGCGCCAGGCGGCCTGACCAGCTACTCGGGCTGTTCCCGGAGGAACCGCTCGACCTCCTCGGCGATCGACTCCGCCGAGGGGAGCACGCCTGGATCCTCGTCCTGCCGCTCCTCGAGCGAGCTGACGTAGGCCGCCGTCTCCTCGTCGGCGTCGACCAGCTCGCTCACCTGCCGCTCGTAGGAAGCCGACGCGATCTCGAGGTCGGTGGTGGGGATCCACGTCTCGAGCATGGCTGCAGTGCGCTCGATCAGCGCCAGCGCGGCCTTGGGTGACGGGGCGCCGGGGACGTACGACGGCACGGTGGCCCACAACGACGCAGTGCGGAACCCGGCTCGCCGGAAGGCGTCGTGGAGGACGCCGACGATGCCGGTGGGCCCTTCGTAGCTCGACGGCTGCAGCTCGATCCCGGCGACGGAGTCGAGCTGGTAGGCCGTGCCGACGACCGGCGTGGGACGCGTGTGGGGCACCTCGGCCAGCAGCGCGCCCAACGTGAGCACGAGCCGGGCCGGACCCTGCTTGGCCACGTCGACGAGCTCCTCGCAGTAGGTCCGCCAGCGCAGCTGGGGCTCGTGGCCCACGATGATCAGGGCGTCACCGTGGCCGGGGATGGTGGCGGCGTAGATCTCGGTGCTGGGCCACACGATCTCGCGCATCCCGTCGTCGTCGAGGCGCACCTGCGGGCGGGTGGACTGGAAGTCGTAGAACTCCTCCGGGTCGATCTCGGCCACCAGGTCGGCGTCCCAGCGGTCGACCAGGTAGCGGGCAGCCGTGGACGCGGCGTCGCCGGCGTCGTTCCAGCCCTCGAAGGCGGCGATCACCACGGGATCGTCGAGCTCGGGACGAGCGTGCCACCGGACGTGCTCCACGACTCCACGCTACCTACGGTGGGGGCATGCGCCGACCCCTCCTCGCTGCCTGCCTCGCGCTCCTCGCGTCGATCGCCGTGTCGACACCCGCCGGCGCCGCCGGGCAGGACGGTGACGACGAGCGCAAGGAGCTGCCCGCCACCTACCTCGAGGCCGACGAGCGTGACGACGGCACCACCGACGCCGCCACCTGGATGGTGGGCTCGGGCCTGGCTGCGATCGTCATCGTGGGCGTGGGCGGCACGTGGATGGCCCGACGCCAGCGCCAGGCCGATCCGGACGGGCCTCCCGCGGCCTGAGCCGGAGCGGCGAAGCCGGCGTCAGCCGGCCGGGCGCCGCCAGGGCTCGCCGCGAGGCTCGTCGAAGAGCACGTCGACCCGCTCGCCACGGATGGCGGCGAAGGCGTGGTCACCCCACTGCCCGAGCCCCACGGTCATGGCCGGCAGCTCGTCCTCGGCGAACCAGCCCACGTCCATCGTCTCGAGGGGGTGCGGTGTGAGATCGCCGCCGGTGGCCTTGCAGAGGAACACGATCGAATAGAAGGGGATCCTCGTGAACCCGATGCGGAGGCCGTCGAACACCGCGATCAGCCGCTCGGGGGTGCAGTGGATCCCGGTCTCCTCGAGCACCTCCTTCACCACCACCTCGCTCGCCGAGTAGCCCACGTCGGCCCACCCGGTGGGGTAGAGCCAGACGCCCGAGTCGGCTCGCTGGACGAGGAGGATGCGCCCGTCGTCGTCGTGGACGATGGCGCCGACGGCCACCTTCGGGGTCACGTAGCCGAGCACGCCCTGACCCACGCTGTTCAGCCACTCGGCCACGAGCTCCTCGGGCTCGAGGGCCTCCTCGGCCAGCTCGGCCTCGGCGGCGGCGCGGATGTCGCCGGCCACGTGCAGCACCTCCTCGAATCGCTCGCGCTCGTAGAGGCTCTCGGTGAACCCGAGGCCGGTGCGGGCGATCCCCGACAGCGCTTCCGACCAGCGGATGAGCTCCTGGGCCGAGGGCGGGAGGCGGTCGGTCATCAGATCGACGCTACCCCTGGACGCCTGTGCCGCACCCCGGTGCCCTCACCCGGCCAGCTCGTGGAGCAGGGCCCGCTCGATCTCCACGATCAGGGCCGGATCCTCGAGCTTCGTGCCGTGCCGGCTGCGGACGTAGAAGGCGTCGACGACCCGGTCGCCGAGCGTCTGGACCTTGGCCGACACGATGTCGAGCTCGAGCTCGGCCAGGGCCCGGGTGATGCGGTAGAGCACACCCATCGAGTCGGGGGCGTGGACCTCGACGACGGTGGCCCCACGGGAGGCGGCGTTGTCCACGATCACCCGCGGCGGTTCCTGGATCGGTGCCGTGCGACGGTTGGCGCCGTAGACCCGGGCCCGTTCGGCCAGGCGGGCCTGGAGGGCGAGCCGCCCGTCGAGGACCGCCTCGAGATCCCGGACGACCTTCTCCCACTGGATGGTGGGCCCGAAGCTCGACTCCACCCGCAGCACCTCGAGGGCCATGCCGTCGAAGCTGGCGACGGCGGCATCGAGGACGCCCAACCCGTGGAGGGCGAGGACACCGGTGACCCGGCTGAACAGGCCTGGCCGGTCGGGGGTGACGACCGTGAGGCGGTCGCCGTCGCCGGCGAAGGACTCCTGGCCGGTGGCGAGGAGGGCCCGATGCGCCGCCGTGGGGAAGTCCTCCCGGACGTCGTCGGGTGACCCGCCACCGAGCACGTGGGAGGTGCGACCGACCAGGTCGCGGACGAGCTCGGCCTTCCACCGGCCCCACGCGGCGGGACCGGTGGCGAGGCTGTCGGCCTCCGTCAGCCCGGCCAGCAACCCGAGGGTGAGGGTGTCGCCGACGGCTTCGGCCACGTGGGTGATCGTGGCGGGGTCGTCGAGGTCGCGGCGGGTGGCCACGTCGGGCAGGAGGAGGTGGTGCCGCACCATCGCCTTGAGCACGTCGACATCGGCCGGCGGCAGACCGAGCCGCGGCCCGATCGTGTGGAGGAGCGTGATGCCGACGTCGGTGTGGTCGCCGGGGAACCCCTTGCCGATGTCGTGGAGCAGGGCGCCGAGCACGAGCAGGTCGGGCCGGTCCGTGCGGCTCACCAGGCCCGCTGCGTTGGCGGCTGTCTCGATCAGGTGCCGGTCGACGGTGAAGCGGTGGTAGGCGTTGCGCTGCGGCTTGCTGCGCACGGCCGGCCACTCGGGCAGGACCCTCTCCCACAGCCCGAGTTGGTCGAGGGCTTCGATCACCGGGATGGCCCGGTGCCCGGCCAGCAGGAGATCGACGAACGCCCCCCGCACGGCCTCGGGCCAGGGCTCCGGGAGCGGCGGCGTCGTGGCCAGCCGATCGAGCGAGCCGCGGTGGAGCCGGAGGCCCCCGGCGGCAGCTGCGGCGGCGGCCCGGAGCAGGAGGGTGGGATCGGCAGCGGGGTCGGCGTCGCTCGTGAGGCACACCTCGTCGTCGCGCAGCACCAACCCGGGGCCGATCGGCTTGTCCCGACGGGCCCGCCAGCCCGAGGGGCCCGAGAGCGACGCCTCGATGCGCGACCACGCGTCG
>JALYWQ010000151.1 GCA_030852625.1 Actinomycetota bacterium | reverse complement strand
GTGGCGTGGATCGACACGTTCAGCGGGCTGAGCCGCTCGGTGACCACCCGCTCGAGGTCGGACTCCGTGAACCGGGTGAGGGTGGTGAAGTTGCCGTAGAGGAAGCTCAGCCGGAAGTCGTCGTCCTTCAGGTAGAGGCTCTTCCG
The DNA here is from genome assembly GCA_030852625.1 of Actinomycetota bacterium. GTDB lineage: Bacteria > Actinomycetota > Acidimicrobiia > Acidimicrobiales > VFJN01 > VFJN01. The sequence goes on along the minus strand of JALYWQ010000151.1, from coordinate 19,924 downwards.
CAGGCCCGGCGGCAGCTGGTAGATGAAGCAGAACTCGCAGTGGTTGTCGCAGGTGCGCACCTGGTCGAACAGGGCCGACTGCACCTCCACGCCGAGCGGCTCGCCAGCCCGCTTGGCCACCTCGACGGTGAGCTCGATGCCGCCCCGCGCCACGTCGAGCACCGGATCGGCCTCGTCGACGAGGGAGCGCCACTCGAGGATGTCGCGGGGCGCCTGGCCGTCGATGGCCAGCACCTCGTCGCCGACGACGACCCCAGCGAGCGCGGCCGGGGACGCGGGCGCGACAGCGACGACTCGAGGGGCAGGCACTGGACGAGCCTACGGCCAGTCCCCCGGAATCAGGGCATTGGGGAGGGGGTCGGTAGCGTGGAACGGATGCCGGTCGACCGCGTGCTCCTCGCTGCTCCCCGAGGCTTCTGTGCCGGGGTGGAGATGGCCATCAAGGCGCTGGCGTGGATGGTGCGGGCCTTCGAGCCGCCGGTGTACTGCTACCACGAGATCGTCCACAACCAGCTGGTGGTGGACCGCTTCCGCGAGCTCGGCGTGGTCTTCGTCGACGACATCGCCGAGGTCCCTCCGGGACGCCCGATCATGCTCTCGGCCCACGGCTCGGCGCCCGAGGTGGTGGCGGCGGCCCGGGCCAGCGGTGGCTACGTGGTCGACGCCGTCTGCCCCCTGGTCACCAAGGTCCACCACGAGGTGAAGGTGCGGGCCGGGAAGGGCTACCAGATCGTCTACGTCGGCCACGAGGGCCACGAGGAAGCCGTCGGCACCATGGCCGTGGCCCCCGACGCCATCCACCGCGTGGAGACCGTCGAGGAGGTCGACGCCCTCCCCCAGTTCGAGACGCCGGTCGCCCTGCTCGCCCAGACCACGCTCAGCCACCGCGACTGGGCTGCCGTGGCCGAACGCACGAGCGAGCGCTTCACCGATCTCTGGAAGCCGGGGCGGAGCGACCTCTGCTTCGCCACGACCAACCGCCAGTCGGCCCTCGGCGCCATCGCCGAGCGCTGCGACACGATCGTGGTCATCGGCTCGGCCAACTCCTCGAACACCCGGGCCCTTGAACGCCTGGCCCGCGAGGCCGGCGTCGAGCGGGTGTACCGGGTGAACGGTCCGGAGGAGCTGCCCGACGACCTCGACGGTGTGGTCGGGGTCACCGCCGGCGCGTCGGCCCCCGACGAGCTCGTGATGGCGGTGATCGACCACCTGGCGCCGTCCGAAGGCGTGGAGGAGGTGCGCATCACCCAGGAGGACGAGTACTTCCCGCCCCCTCGCGAGCTGCGCGACCTGCTCCTCGCCGTCGACGCCCTGGCCACGTTGGGCCTCGGTGGCTCGGTGCCGGACCGGCCGGGCCTGGTGGACCGCCAGCTGGCCGCCAGCGACGTCCTGGCCGCACTCGCGTAACCTGAGGACATGTCTGCCACGAGCTTCACCAGGATGGACGAGAGCACCGCTGAGCAGTGGGCGGTCATCGGCGTGGAGACGGCCCAGAACCAGCCTCGCGTGGCCGAGCGGGTCCTCGACCTGCTCCGATCGCTGACCACGATCACGGACGGGTTCGCCACCGACCAGCTCACCCACTGCCTCCAGACCGCCACCCGCGCCGAGCGCGACGGCGCCGACGAGGAGGTCGTGGTGGCCAGCCTCTGCCACGACATCGGCAAGGCCATCAGCGTCCCCAACCACCCCGAGATCGCGGCGTCGATCCTGAAGTCCTACGTCCGACCCGAGGTCCACACGATGATCCGGGTCCACCAGGACTTCCAGGGCGCCCACTACTACCACCACTTCGGCGGCGACCCGGACGCTCGGCAGAAGCACCGCGACGACCTCTCCGACGAGGAATGGGACCTGGCCGAGCGGTTCGCCGACCTCTGGGACCAGACCAGCTTCGATCCCGACTACGACACCCTGCCCCTCGAGCACTTCGAGCCGATGGTCCGACGGGTCTTCGCGGCGGCGAACATGTTCCCGAGCACCAGCGCCGGCACCCGCTACGCCGACGCCGACGCCTCCTAGGCCACCCTCGTCGACCGCCCTCGTAGACCGCCCTCGACCGTTCAGCGGGGCGGGTTGGGCCGCCCGGCACGCCGTTGGGCGTCGTCGAAGAGGTCCTGCAGCACCACGTGGAGGTCCTTGGTGAGCTGGGCCACACCGCTGCGCGGCACCCGACCGCCCTCGGTCGGCACCGGCGGCTGGATCGGGTCCCCCACCACGAGCACCAGCTTCACCGGGCGGGGCAGCTTGGCGCCCTTCGGCAGCATCGACTCGGTGCCCCCGATGCCCATCGGCACGATCGGCACGCGGGAGCGCGCCGCGACGTAGGACGTGCCGTCGAAGAGCTCCTCGATCACCGGCCCGCTGCAGCGGGTGCCCTCCGGGAACATCACCAAGGGGCTGCCGCCGTCCACGATGGACGTGCAGGCCTTCAGCGCGTCACGGTCGGCGCTCCCCCGGTGCACGGGGAAGGCGCCGAGCATCGACACGAACCGGCCGAGTGGCTTCGACTTCCAGATCGAGTCCTTGCCCATGTAGCGCATGGGTCGTCGGGTGACGATCGAGGTGAGCGCGAAGTCGACGTTGCTCCGGTGGACCGGCGCCAGGATGAACGCCCCGGAGGCCGGGATCTTCTCGGCGCCGACCACCTCGATGCGGCCGAGGAGCTTGGCGAACAGGAGGATCAGGCCGCGGACGATGCCGTAGGAGATCCGCGTGCCGCGCGACGGCGGACCGGTCCAGATCTCGACGTCGTCACCCGGGCGGGGGTCAGCCATCGATGGCACCCCGCCGTTCGAGCTCCTCGCAGATCCCCTCGACGATCTCCTCCACCGTCAACCCGGTGGTGTCGACCACCACGGCGTCGGCGGCCTCGGTGAGCGGCGAGACCTCCCGGGCCTGGTCGAACGCGTCTCGTCGGGCCAGGTCGGCGGCCACCGTCTCGTAGTCGAGGTCCGACACCTCCTTCGACCGTCGTGCCGCCCGGACCTCGGGGTCGGCCGTCAGGTACACCTTCAGCGTGGCGTCGGGGAACACCACCGTGCCGATGTCGCGCCCTTCCAGGACGCCACCTCCCCGCTCCGCGGCCCACGCCCGCTGGCGACGCACCATCTCGTCGCGGACGGCCGGGTTGGCGGCGACGACGCTCACGGCGCGGCTCACCTCCGGGCCCCGGATCTCGACGGTGGCGTCGGCGCCGTCCACGACCAGCCGGTCGGCCTCGAGGGCCAGCTCGACGTCGAGGACCATGCGGGCCACCGTTTCCGCCTCGGCGGGGTCGACCCCGCGACGCAACGCCGCGAACGTGATCCCGCGGTACATGGCACCGGTGTCGAGGTACTCGAGGTCGAGGCGCGAGGCGAGCGCTCGGGCCACGGTGGACTTCCCGGACCCGGCCGGCCCGTCGATGGCGATGATCCTCACGAGGGCTGGACGTTAGCGGGACCCGACTGGGCCCGGAGCTGGCCGAGGAGGTCCCAGTACCCAGGGAAGGTCTTGGCCACGCACCCCGGATCGTCGATGGCGATACCGGGCGCGACCAGCCCGAGGAGGGCGAAGGCCATGGCCATCCGGTGGTCCTCGTAGGTGGCGACGGTGCCGGGCTGCGGGGTGCCGGGGTGCACGACGTAGCCATCCGGCTCCTCGACGGCCTCGATGCCGAGCCGGCGGAGCTCGAGCACGACGTTGCCCACCCGGTCGGTCTCCTTGGCCCGGATGAAGCCGATCCCGTTGACCCTGGTGGGGGTGGTGGCAGCCGTGGCCACGACGGCGAGGGTCTGGGCGATGTCCGACTCCTGGGACAGGTCCTCGTCGATGCCGACGAGCGGACCGGTGCGACGCACCGTGGTGCGGTCCGCGGCTCGCTCCACCTCGGCGCCCATGCGGCGGAGGTGCTCCACGAACTCGAGGTCGCCCTGCAGCGACGGCGTGCCCAACCCCGCCACCGTGACCGCTCCCCCGGCCAGTGCGGCGGCGGCGAAGGCGTAGGAGGCCGCGCTGGCATCGGGCTCCACCCGGTAGGTGGTCCCCTGGTAGTCGTCGGGAGCCACGACCCACGTGCGATCGTCCGGTTGGTCGACCTCCACCCCGAAGGCCGCCATCACGGCCACGGTCATGTCGACGTAGCCCCGGGACACCAGCTCGGTGGTGCAGACCACGGTGAGGCCCGTGCGCATGGCGGGGCCGGCCAGCAGGAGGCCGGAGAGGAACTGGCTCGACGTGTCGCCGGGCAGCTCCACCACGCCGCCGGCCATCGGACCGCCGCTGACCTCGATCGGGAGGTGGTCGGCGGCGCCGACCTCCCGCACCTCGGCGCCGAGCCGGCGCAGGGCCGCGACCACCGGGCCCATGGGCCGGTTCCGCAGCGGCAGGGCGCCGTCGACGCGGGTGGTGCCGTCGCCCAACCCGGCCACCGGGAGGAGGAAGCGGCTGGTGGTGCCCGACAGCCGGGCGTCCACCAGCGACAGCGGGCTCGGCGGTCGACCGGCCACACCGGTGACCGTGACCCGCCCGTTGGGCCAGTCGGTGTGGATCTCCACGCCCATGGCCTGCAGGCCGTGGACCATGGCTTCGGTGTCCTCCGCGTGGAGGGCGCCCTCGAGCACGCTCGTGCCATGGGCCAGCGCCGCGCACACGAGGGCCCGGTTGGTGATGCTCTTCGAGCCCGGCACCTCGACGGTGGCGTGGAGCGGCCCGGCGAGCGGCTCGATCGGCAGCGGGTCGGGCAGCGAGCGGAGGTCCACCGTCACTCGAGCGGCCGGACCGACGGCCGGAATCCGGCGTCGACCAGGCCGACGCGCAAGCGCTCGGCGGCCGACGCCTCCACGAGCAGGAGGAGCACACCCTGGTCGCCCTCGCTGGAGTGGGCGATCTCGAGGTCGGCGATGTTCACGTCGAGCGCCCCGGCGAGGGTGGTGACCTCGGCGAGCACGCCGGCCCGGTCGGGCACCGGGATGCGCACCTCGCAGAGCTCCGCGGCCCGGCTGACCCGCGACGGCAGGTTCACCCGGGCACCGCGCGCCCGCTCGAGCACCTCGAGGAGGGCGGCCCGGTCGTCGTCCACCACCACCGACCGGAGCCGCTGGAGCGACCCCACCAAGCCGTCGAGCACCTCGACGATGGCGTCCCGGTTCTCGGCGCAGATGTCGGGCCAGATGCCGGGGTGCCCGGCCGCGATGCGCGTCATGTCCCGGAACCCGCCCGCGGCCAGCCGCAGCAGGGCCCGTTGCTCACTGGCCCGCTCCGACGCCAGGCCCATCAGGGCCGCTGCGGTCAGGTGGGGCACGTGGGACACCACGGCGACGAGGGCGTCGTGGTGGTCGGGGGCCAGGGCCACCACGTCGGCACCCAGGTCGGCGACGACCGAGCGCACCGCCGCGTAGGTGGCGTCGGCGGTGGCCGAGGTCGGGGTGAGCACCCACACCGCACCGGCGAACAGGTCGGCGTCGGCCCCCGCCACCCCCTCGAGCTCCGAGCCGGCCATCGGGTGCCCGCCCAGGAACCGAGGGTCGTCGACGGTCTCGACGATCGAGGCCTTCACGCTGCCAACGTCGGTGACGATGCCGCTGGTGCCGGCCAGGGCCGATCGAGCGGCTTCGGCCACCGCGCTCACCGGCGTGGCCAGGAACGTGATCTCCGCCGATGGATCGGTGCCCAGCGCGTCGAGGGCGCCGAGGGCCAGGGCCGCTTCGGCGCGGGCCGGGTCGTGGTCGGAGCCGGTGACGTGCCAGCCCTGCCTGCGGAGGGCCAGGCCGATCGAACCGCCGATCAGGCCGGTGCCGACGATGCCGGCCCGACGGGCACCAGGAGCAGGCATCAGCTCAGCCGGGGAGGTCGTCGCGGAGGCCCACGGCGCCCTCGAGGTACACGTGGTGCAGCGCGGCGCGGGCCCGTTCGGTCTGCAGGTGCATCATCACCCGGATGCACTGCCGGGTGGCGTTGGTGATGTCGAGCTCGCGGGCGCAGATGAGCGGCACGTCGCCGTAGCCGATCTCACGGGCGGCCGTGGCGGGGAAGGTGGAGTGGAGGTCGTCGGTGGCGGTGAAGAGGATGCTCACGACGTCGTCGTGGGCAACGTTGTTCTGCTCCGTCATCTGCCGCAGCAGGGTGATGACCCGTTCGTGGACGTGGGCCTTCTCGTCGACGTCGAAGGTGGTGGCACCTCGGAGGGCTCGAAGGGTCAACGGCACAGCGAGCGACCCTACCGCCGGGGCCGGGCCGCGGTCGCCCGTTCAAGGGCCCGCACCTCGTCCTGGCTGAGGGCCCGCCAGGTGCCCGGCTGCAGCACCCGGTCGGTGATGGGACCGATGCGGCTCCGGACCAGGCGGACGACCGGATGGCCCACCGCCTCGCACATCCGACGTACCTGCCGGTTGCGGCCCTCGTGGATCGTGATGCGGAGCAGGTGGTCGCCGAGCACGGCCACCTTGGCCGGCGCGGTGGGCCCGTCGTCGAGCTCGACGCCCTCTCGGAGCCGACGGACGGCGCCTCGGCTCGGCGAGCCCTCCACCTCCACGAGGTACTCCTTGTCCACGCCGTAGGACGGGTGGGTGAGGCGGTGGGTCAGCTCGCCGTCGTTGGTGACGATGAGCAGTCCCTCGGAGTCGGCGTCGAGGCGACCCACCGGGTGCAGCTGGGGCTCGCCGGGCAGCAGGTCCATGACCGTGGGGCGGCCATGGGGGTCGGCGACGGTGGTCAGGTAGCCGGCCGGCTTGTGGAGCAGGAGGTGCACCAGGCCGGCTCGGGTGCCGATGGCCGCCCCGTCGACCTCGATGAGGTCGACGTCGGGGTCGACCCGTCGCCCGAGCACCGCGACCTCACCGTTGACCCGCACCCGTCGGGATTCGATGAGCTGCTCGGCGGTGCGCCGGCTCCCCAGACCGGCCTGGGCCAGCACCTTCTGGAGGCGTACGCCGTCACCCAGCTCGGTGTCGTCGCCCTCGTGGGGCTCCACCCCTACTCCTCGTCGAGGTCGCGCTCGGGCTGGGGCTCGAGCGGGCCCCCCGGTTCGGCCCGAACGGCGTTGGTGGCCTCGATCTCGTCGAGGCGCTCGCCGAGCGACGGGCCAGGCTCGGGCCGCAGGCCGGCTTCGAGGTGCTCGACGACGTCGGCGCCCGGCACGAACTCCGCCAGCGGCGGGAGCTCGTCGAGGGTGTTGAGGCCGAGCCGCTCGAGGAACATCGGGGTGGTGCCGAAGAGGATGGCCTGGCCCGGCCCGGGGTCCTTGCCGGTCTCGGCGATGAAGCCCCGCTGCTGCAGGGTGCGCATCACACCGTCGACGTTGACGCCTCGGATGGCGGCCACCTGGGCCCGAGACACGGGCTGCTTGTAGGCCACGATGGCGAGGGTCTCGAGGGCCGCGCCCGAGAGCCGGGCCGACTGGCCTTCGAGCACGAAGCGCTCGACGTAGGGGGCGAGGTCGGCGTGGCTCTGGAACCGCCAGCCGCCGGCCACGGCCACGAGGGCGAACCCGCGGCCCTCGGCTTCGTAGGCGACGGCCAGGCCCTCGCAGAGCTCGACGACCTTGGCCACCGGCACCTCGAGGAGCTGGGCCAGCAGCTGGGGCTCGACGGGCTGCTCGGCCACCATGAGGACGGCCTCGATGGCCCGCCGAGCGTCGTCGTCCTTCTGGTCCTGCGGGACCGGCTGGGGTTCGGTCATGGGATCAGCCATCGTAGGCGTCGACCGGATCCAGCTCCTCCAGCTCGTTGCGAGACCGGCCCAACCACACGATCTGGATGTCGCCGAAGGTGCGGGGCTGGTCGAGGTCGACGAACCCCTGCTTGAACAGCTCGAGGACGGCGAGGAACCGGACGACCACGTCGAGGCGCTCGACCAGGCCCCCCGTGAGCTCCCGGAAGCTGATCGTGCCGGCGAGCGGCAGCTCCTCCAGGAGCTCGGCCACCGCGTCGCTCACCGACGCCCGGATGGGCGCCACGTGGTCGAGATCGATCCGCACCTGGGGCTTGGGGGTGACGGCCCGCAGGAAGGCCTTGCGCAGGTCGTCGGGGGTGACATCGGCGAGGACGTCGGGCGTGAGCTCGATGAAGCGATCGTCGGGCCCGGCGACCCGGGGGAACGACCGGCCGGCGTCCTGGGCCAGCCGCTCGAGGGCGACGGCGGTGTCCTTGAACGTCTTGCACTCGACGAGACGGGTGAGGAGCAGGTCCCGCTCGGACCAGAGGGCCAGCTCCTCATCGAGGTCGAGGTCGTCGGACCCCGGGAGGAGGCGACGGGTCTTCAGCTCGATCAGCGTGGCGGCGATGAGCAGGAACTCGGTGGCCACCTCGAGGTTGCAGCGCTCCATCTTGCCCAGCTCGGTGAGGTAGGCGTCGACGATGCGGGTGAGGGAGATCTCGTAGAGGTCCACCTGCTCCGACAGGATCAGGTGGAGGAGCAAGTCGAAGGGCCCCTCGAACACCGGGGTGGTGACCTCGTACGCCATCGGGACCATGCTAATCACATCGATGTGGTTCGTCCTGCCGAACGGGGTTCGGGGCGCCCACGACCGCCGCCTACGATCGCCCGGTGCCGCGCGTCTTCTCCGGGATCCAGCCCTCTGGGCAGCTCAACCTGGGCACCTACCTCGGGGCCCTGCGCCGGTGGGTGCAGGACCAGGGCTCGACCACGGCCTTCTTCTGCATCGTCGACCTCCACGCCATCACGGTGCCGCAGGACCCACAGGTGCTGCGCCAACGGACCCTCGAGACCGCCGCGCTCTACCTGGCCAGCGGCCTCGACCCCGACGTCAGCACCTTGTTCGTGCAGAGCCAGGTCACCGAGCACACTGCGCTGGCGTGGCTCATGGAGTGCACGGTCTCGGTGGGTGAGCTGCGGCGCATGACGCAGTTCAAGGAGAAGTCCGACCGCCAGGAGTTCGTCTCCGCAGGCCTCTTCACCTACCCGGCCCTGATGGCGGCCGACATCCTCCTCTACGACACCGATCGGGTCCCGGTGGGCGACGACCAGCGCCAGCACCTCGAGCTCACCCGCGATGCCGCCGAGCGGTTCAACAGCCGGTTCGGTGAGGTGTTCGTGGTGCCCGAGGCCGACATCCCGCGGGTGGCGGCCCGGGTGATGGACCTCCAGGAGCCCACCCGGAAGATGTCGAAGTCGATCGAGTCGCCGCAGGGCACCGTGCTCATGCTCGACCCCCCGGCCGACATCGAGAAGAAGTTCAAGCGAGCCGTCACCGACAACGACGGTGAGGTGCGGTTCGACCCCGCCGCCAAGCCCGGCGTGTCCAACCTCCTGGGCGTCCTGGCCGCCGCCACCGGCGGTGATCCCACGGCCCTCGCCGAGCAGTACTCCCAGTACGGCCCCCTCAAGGCCGACACCGCGGCGGCGGTGATCGAGCTCCTCGCGCCCCTCCAGGAGCGCTACCGGGACCTCATGGCCGACCCCGCCCAGCTGGCCACTCTCCTCGACAAGGGCGCCGAGAAGGCCCGAGTGACCGCCACCCCCACCCTCGAACGAGCCAAGTCAGCAGTGGGGCTGGGCCCCCGTTAGGAGCCCGAGCAACGGCTCGGTCAGGCGTGGTCGATGCAGAAGCGGGTGGCGGGCATGGCTTCGAGCCGGGCCGACGCGATCGGGTTGCCGCACACCTCGCAGGTCCCGTAGGTGCCGTCGTCGAGCTTGGCGAGGGCCCGCTCCACCTCGTCGAGCTCGGTGCGGAGCTGGTTGGCGAGGGATCGGTTCTCGCCCTGCTCTGCGGCCACCTGGCCGGAGTCGGCGAAGTTCTCGTCGAAGGCACCATCGTCGCCGCCGTCGAGCGCCGCCACTTGGGCGGCCAGCTGCGACCGGGCGTCCTCGAGCTCTTGCCGGGCGACGTCGTGCGAGGTCTCAGCCATGGGGTGAGGGTACTTCCGCTCGGTCGACCGTGGCGCGGGGATGGGCGGCGCGGTACGTCTCCCACAGTCGTTCGGTGGAAACGAGCGTGTACACCTGGGTTGTCGAGATCGACGCGTGGCCGAGCAGTTCCTGCACCGCTCGGATGTCGGCCCCGTGGTCGAGCATGTGGGTGGCGCACGAGTGGCGGAGGGTGTGAGGGCTCAGCCGGCCGCCGAGCCCGACGGTGAGGGCGTGGCGCCGGAGGACGTCCCAGGCCCCCTGACGGGTCAGCCGGCCGCCCCGCGCGCCCAGGAAGACGGCGTCGGCATCCGATCGCCGCCGCCACCGCTCCGGCACGAGGGCACCCCGACCGGCCGGGTCGAGCCAGGCCACGAGCGCTCGCGTCGCATGGGCTCCCACCGGGACGATGCGCTCCTTGCTCCCCTTCCCGAAGGCCCGCAGCAGGCCGGCGTCGAGGTCGATGTCCCCCGTGGACAGCCCCACCAGCTCCGAGACCCGGACACCCGTGCCGTAGAGGACCTCGAGCATGGCCCGGTCGCGACGGGCGATGGGCTCGTCGCCGGTGGGAGCCGCCAGGAGCCGCGCCACTTCCTCCTCGGAGAGGGCCTTGGGGAGCCCCCGCGGCACCCGCGGCCGCTCGACGTGGGCGCCGGGGTCGGCCGCCACCCTCCCCTCCTCGGCCAGGAAGCGGTGCAGCGCCCGCACCGCCACCGTGGCTCGCGCCACCGATGCGTCGGCCAGGCCGGCGGCCCGCAGGTGGCCGATGTAGGCCGAGATGTCATCCTCCCGGACGTCGAGCAGCGTCCGGTGCCGGGTCGCCAGCCATGCGGTGTAGCGGGCCAGGTCCCGGCGGTACGCCGTGATCGTGTTGGTCGACCGTCCCCGCTCGGCCTGGAGCCACGTGAGCAGCTCATCGACCTCGGGCGCGGTCGGGGCCGGGGTGACGTCGGCCTGGCTCACGCCCGTCGAGCCGCGCACTGCAGCCCGATGATCGTCTTGGCGTCGGTGATGCGCCCGTCGTCGATCCACGCCAACGCTTCGTCGAGCGGGATCCGCTCGACGGTCATGGACTGCTCCTCGATCCCCTGCCGGTCGTCGTCCACGGCCCGGAGCCCCGTGGCGAGGAACACCGCCACCGATTCGTCGCAGAACCCCGGGGAGTTGTGGAACTCGACGAGGCGCTCGAGCCGGTCGGCGGCCAGGCCGGCCTCCTCGACCAGCTCACGGGCGGCCGTGGTGGCGTCGGGCTCCCCCTCGACGTCGCGGATCCCGGCCGGCAGCTCCACGAGGTCCCGCTCGAGCGATGCCCGGTACTGGCGCACCAGGGTGACGGTGCCGTCGTCGTGCAGCGGCACCACCGCCACCGCGCCGGGGTGGCGCACGACGTCCCGCTCGAACTCCTCGCCGTCCGGGGCCCGGAAGCGAGCTCTCGCCACCGTGAAGCGCCAGCCGCGGAGGCGCTCCTCCTCGCTGAGCTTCTCGAAGGTCGTCAAGCGCTGGTGGGCACCGACGAGGAGAGGCGGGTGTCGGCGGACGCCACGTCGACGTCGAGGTCGAAGAGGTGCGGGTCCCGCCCGTCGGCCCGGTCGAGCGCGGCACCGACGAAGGCCCGGAACAGCGGGGCCGGTCGGTTGGGGCGGCTCTTGAGCTCGGGGTGGGCCTGCGTGCCGATCCAGAACGGGTGGCCCTGGAGTTCGATGAACTCCACCAGGCGGCCGTCGGGCGACACACCGGAGCACTGCAGCGGGCTCTGGTCGAACTTGGCCCGGTAGCGGGGGTTGAACTCGTAGCGGTGGCGGTGGCGCTCCGAGACCACGGTGGTGCCGTAGGCCTCGGCGACCTGCGAGCCCTCCGCCAGCTGGGCGACGTAGGCGCCGAGGCGCATCGTGCCACCGAGGTCGGTGACGCCCCGCTGCGTCTCCATGAGGTCGATGACGGGGTGGGGCGTGGTGGGGTCGAGCTCGGTGGAGTTGGCGCCCCCGAGGCCGAGCACGTTGCGGGCGAAGTCGATCGTCATCATCTGCAGCCCGAGGCAGAGCCCCAGGCACGGGATGTCGTTCTCCCGGGCGTACTGGGCGGCCATGATCTTGCCCTCGGTGCCGCGTTCGCCGAACCCGCCCGGGATGACGATCCCGTCGAGGTCGTGGAGGCGGCCCTCGGCGAGCAGCCCCTCGACCTCCTCGGCCTGGATCCAGTCGATGTCGATGTCGCAGGCGTGGTGGAAGCCGCCGTGGCGGAGGGCCTCCACCACGGAGAGGTAGGCGTCGTGGAGGCTCACGTACTTGCCGATGATCCCGATGCGGATCGACCGCTCGATGGACTCGATGCGGTCGACGAGGATCTCCCACTCGCTGAGGTCGGGGTCGCGGTCCCCGATGCCGAGGATCGAGCAGACGACGTCGTCGAGGCCCTCCTCGTGGAGCACCAGCGGGATCTCGTAGAGGTTCCGGGCGTTGGCGGCGTTGACGACGGCGTCGATCGGCACGTCGCAGAGGTTGGAGATCTTCTTCTTCAGGCCCTCGGCCAGCGGGTCGTCGCTGCGGACGACGATGGCGTCGGGCTGGATGCCCCGGGCCCGGAGCTCGGTGACGGAGTGCTGGGTGGGCTTGGTCTTCTGCTCCGACACGATCATCGGCGCCAGGGTGACGTGCACGTAGCAGACGTGGTTGCGACCGACGTCGAGCCGGAACTGCCGGATGGCCTCGAGGAACGGGAGGATCTCGATGTCGCCGACGGTGCCCCCGACCTCGGTGATGACCACGTCGACGTCGTCGCCGGCCAACCGGGTGATCCGCCGCTTGATCTCGTCGGTGATGTGCGGGATGACCTGCACGGTCTTGCCGAGGTAGTCGCCCCGTCGCTCGGCGGCGAGCACGGCCGAGTAGATCGAGCCGGTCGTGGCGTTGGAGTCGCGGGTGAGGTTCTCGTCGATGAACCGCTCGTAGTGCCCGAGGTCGAGGTCGGTCTCGCCGCCGTCGTCGGTGACGAACACCTCGCCGTGCTCGAACGGGTTCATCGTGCCCGGGTCGACGTTGATGTACGGGTCGAGCTTCTGCATCGTGACCCGCAGACCACGCGACTTCAGCAGCCGGCCGAGCGAGGAGGCGGTGATGCCCTTGCCCAGCGAGGAGGCGACGCCCCCCGTGACGAAGATGTGCTTGGTCATGGGGCCTCCGTGCGCGTTCCGGGCGTCGCAGTCACGGGAGAACACCCTACCCCGCTTCGCCGCCGGTGCCGCGCACGATCACGGCGCTCGCTCCACCGAGCTGCAACGGCCCCCCAGTCGATGAACAGCAGGACGACCGTGGCGGCCCAGGTCCAGTAGTCGAGGCCGAGGAGCAGGTAGGTGGCGACGTGCAGGCCGACGGCGCCGGCGGCGTACAGGGGCTGCAGGCGGTGTCGGACGAGCGCGAGGGGGAAGCTCAGCTCGAGCGCCAGCACCGAAGCGCCGGTGGCCCGGGCCGCCCAGTCGTGCTCGGCCACCCACCGGGCCAGGCCCTCCCACGTGGCCTGCCCGACGGCCGGTCCCCACAGCAACACGTAGCGGACGTTGTCCCCGATGGCCCAGTCCAGCCCGGCCCGCCGGACCTTGTGGTAGCCGGCGAAGCAGTAGATGAGGGCCGCGATGGCTATCGCCGACCGCACCGGCCAGCCGTGATCGCGGCGCGGGGTGCGATCGGACAGCGCCACCCGCACCGGGGCGAGGAGGAACGGCACCGCCACCCAGAGCAGCAGGAGGTCGTTGTGGAGCACCTTGCCCCGACTGCCGCGGATCCCGGCCAGCACGACGAAGCACAGCCAGGCGACGGCGAAGGTCACCCGTGGGTGGCGGCGGAGGACGGCCGCCAGCGCGGCGGCGCCACCGATCACCTGGAGGGCGACGATGGCGGCGGTGGACGGAGCCGAGTGGAGGACGGCGAGGACCGGGACCGGTTCCCACAGCGCGTCGGGGGTGCCCGAGAAGGCCCGGAACGGGCTGCAGACGATGCGGATGCCGATGAGCGCAGCCAGCCCGGTGTGCACGATGAGGAGTCGGGACCCGGTCCCGGGACCGAACAGCACCTCGTCCAGACGGCGGCGAAGCTCCGTCACGGGCTGCTCCCGAGCGCGCACTCGTGGAAGGCCTGCGGCTCGTGCACGACCACCCAGCCCCCGTCGTGGCGCTCCTGCCGCTGCTGGTCGCTGAAGATGCGCAGCGCCGTGCCGGTCGGGTGGAGCTCGACGGCGGCAGCGAGGAGGGCGGCGCAGACCTCCTCGCGCCGGGTGGTGGATCCATCCTCGAGGAGCCCGTCGAGCAGCCACGGCGCGTTGCGGTACGCGACGGGGAGGTCCTCGACCTCCACCACCACGGGGGACGACTCGGACCGGACCACTTCGAACACCCAACCGAGCTGCTCCGCGGAGCGGGCCCTGCTGAAGAGCCGCCAACCGGTCAGCGGCCACAGGTCGAAGCCGATCACGCCCGGCACCAGGAGGAGCGCCAGGGTCACCGCCACGAACCTCCGAACCGGTCCGCTGACCGTTGTCTCGTCAGGCGCTGGGTTCACCGATGTCCGGATCCGGTCGCACCAGCAGGTGGACGACCGAGCAGACCATCACCGTCGCGGCCACACCACCCACGATCGCGCCGGAGTCGTTCACCATGCTGCCGAGCAAGGCCGCCGCCACCGCCGCCGCGAAGCCCGGTCCGATCCCTGGCACCTGAGCCCGGAGCCGCTCGACGGGTCGGGTGGGGAACCGCACCACGAACAGCCAGAAGAGCAACGCGATGGGCACTGCGGCCACCCAGAACGACGACGTCGACACGTTCAGGTTGGCCAGCAGCTTGCGCTCCATCAGGTCGAACAAGGGGGTGAGCCCTTCATCCCCGACCCGCTCGAACAGGCGGCCGAGGTGGGCCCGTTGCCCTGCCGGACGGGACAGGTCGAGGAAGCCGAAGGCGAGGACGGCCGCGATCGTGGCCGCGGCGCCGATGGCGAGGGTGCGGAGCCGTACCCGCTTGCCGAGAGCCAGCACCCCGAAGAGGCCGATCGACGGGGTGAAGGCGAGGACCCCGCCGACGTCGGAGCCCCAGATGGGCACGCCGAGCACCAGCAGCGTGGCTCCGAGCAGGGCCGCCGCCCGCACGAGGCCTCGCCGACCCGTCCCCCGGAGGAGGGCACCGGCCAGCAGGCACACCGCCACCGCCACCATCCCGTAGGCGTAGTTCGAGATGCCGTAGAGCCGGGAGTTCCCCGTGGGCGAGTAGCCGAACGGGGCCGAGAGGCTGAGCGTCGAGCCCGACATGACGTCGATCGCCGGCACCGCGGCGACCACGGCCAGCACGCTGAACAGCGCCAGGCGGTCCCGACCCGTGGCCCGCTCAGCGACGGTGGCGATCGTCGCGACGGCCGCAGCGCCCACGAGCACGAACCCCCAGTAGAACCCGATGCCGAGGTCCTCGAGCGGGAAGGCCCGCACCACGTAGGAGGCGGGGAGGATGGCCAGGTCGAACAAGGCGATCCGTGCCACCCAGGGCCGGAAGCGTTCGGCTCGCCCTCCGGCGAGGAGGGCCGTGGCGGCGGCCGCCACCAGTCCCATCAGGAGCACGACCACCGTGGTGGTGGGCACGAGGAGCCGTTCCCGGAAGCGGGACGCGGCGTTGAGCGAGATGAGGCGGTCGACCCGCGCGTCGAGCGACGCCGACGAGCCCACCACCTCGGCGGGCCGGCCCTCCATGTCGACGGGTCGGGGGATGCCGAGGGTGTCGAGGATCGTGGGCGCCACGTCGACGAGCGTGAGGAAGCCCGAGCGCTGGGTCGACGCCGAGCGCAGGTAGCCGGGACCGTCGCCGGGCCGCCGGAGGGCCACCACGGTCAGGTCCCGATCGCCGCTCCGTGCGTACGGTGCCACCAGGAGCACGGCGTCCCGTTCGGGGTCGATCTCGGCCATCAGCCGGCCGACGAGCTGGTCGGTGGCCGCCAGGGCCCGGTCGAACAGCACGTCGTAGCGCTCGGCGCCCACCATCGACCGGTAGCGCAGGGCGCGGGCCAGGTCGGACGCTTCCACGAGCACCACGCCGCCCCCGGCGGCGTCGGCCCACGCGGCGGTGAAGGCCTCGACCACGGCGTCCTCGTCCAACCGCTCGCCGAAGGGCCAGGCGGGGTCGTCGGCGAGGAGCTCCTTGCCGAGTTGTCCGGCCGCGACCACCCCGTCCTCGCCGGCCAGCGCGAGCCCGGCCTGGCGTTCGTACGAGGCACCGATCGAGTCGGTGCCGTCGGCGTTGGCGATCACCGATCCGGTGTGGCCGGCCGCCTCGAGCGTGGCCGCCAACAGGCCGGGGACGGCGTCGTAGGGCTTGGCCGCGTTGACCCGGAGCAGGGCCGGCCAGCTCAGGGACACGAACCCGCCATCCGGCGTGACCCCGGTGCGGCGGGAGAAGATCTCACCGGCCTCGGAACCGGCGCTCTGCTCGTCGAGGGCCAGCACCTGGCCGTCGATCTGCGACTGGGTGGCGGAGCGGGCCCCCGCCGAGATGGTCAGGTAGGCGTCGCCAGGACCGGACCGGGGTCGGACGCCGCGCGGTGCCAGGTCGGCCAGCGCGGCGTCGGCCAGGAGGTCGCGCAGGGCCGGGAGCTCATGGGTGTCGACCCCGCGCCAGTTGAGGCCCGGCACCGACACGACGAGCAGCCGGCGGGGCGTCGGTTCGCGCTGGTCCTGGGCCGAAGCCGGGCCGCTCCCGAGCACGACGGCGGCGACGAGCACGATCGCGAGGAGCACCCAACCGGGGCGCCTCACTCCCCCGCCTCCGCACGGGCCCGACCGAGCCCGTCGAACCAGCGGAGGGGCGGTACCTGCGCGATCACCCGGCTGAACGACACCAGTTCCGACGCCAGCGTGAGGGACAGCAGCACGCCCACGATGATGGCCCGAGCGGTGATGGAGCCCACGAGGACCGTGGCCGTGCCGAGCGCCGCGCCGAGGGCGTTGGCACCGGTGTCACCGAGCATGAACCGCTCCTGGAGGTCGCCCATCGTGAGCGCCAGCGTGGCACCGATCACGACGGCCAGGGCCACACCGGCGGCGCCGGTGCCAGCCGCGACGGCGAGGGGCACGTAGACCAGCAGGCCGTACTTGGCCGTGCGGCCCGGCGCCCGATCGAGCAGGTTCCCCATGTTGGCGGCCAGTGCGATGAGGGCGCCGTCGAGGAGCACCCGAGCGGGCCGGTCCCCGTCGATGGCGCCGGCGAGCACGAGGGCCACGGCCACCCCGCCCCCGAGCTTCACGAACCCGGTGGTGACCCGTCCCGCCAGCGCGGCACGGAGGTGCCCTCGGAGACCACGGTCGCCGGCATCGCCGAGGATGTCGTCGACGAGGCCCAGGAACCCGAACATCACCACGGCTGCGAGCACGAGCATCCGATCGGGTGCCGTGGCGACGTCGCCGAGCCCGATCGCGCCGAGGACGGTGCGGCCGCCTTCGACGGCGATC
This sequence comes from Actinomycetota bacterium, assembly GCA_030852625.1. Taxonomy (GTDB): domain Bacteria; phylum Actinomycetota; class Acidimicrobiia; order Acidimicrobiales; family VFJN01; genus VFJN01. The sequence goes on along the minus strand of JALYWQ010000151.1, from coordinate 2,605 downwards.
ACGGAGGCGACGAGGAGGAAGCCCGCCGCGGTGGGCAAGCGGTGGCCGCGGTAGTTCTCCCGCTCGAGGACCGGGTGACCGAGCACGGCGCTGGTGGTGGCGAGCAGCAAGACCGTGGCGGCATACCCGGCCACGAGCGCGAGGACGACGGTCACGTCGACGCACCTCCTGGCGCGGCGCCGAGACGGTGGAGCACGAGGGCGGGCACGATGACGATCAGCATCGTGGCCGGCACCGCGATCGAGGAATCGTTGGCGACGAGGCCGACCGCGGCCAAGACGACGAGACCGTCCCGGGCCGCCCGAGGCGGCCCCTCGAGCCCCCGACCGATGTCGATGGTGAACCCGGGCCGGCGACGGCGGACGACCACCAGCGCCACGTAGCCCACGGTGATGGCGACGAGGGCGAAGAGGCCCGCCCAGGCCGCCACCTCGGCGTTGCCGAAGCTCGCCTGGAGCCGCCGGCTGAGGCTGTCGAAGAAGGGTCCCCACCGGCCATCCACCACATGTTGGGCCAACCGGGCCAGGTGGGTGCGGGACCCCGCCGGTCGGGCGGCGTCGATGAAGGCGAACCCGAGCACGGCCACGGCGGCGGCCGCGAACAGTCCGACGACGCGTCGGGCCGTCAGGGTCCATCCGGCGAGCAGCGCGGCCGTCACGCCGAAGGCCGGCACCATGGCGATCACCCCGCCCACGTCGGCCCCCCACATGGGCAGTCCCTCGACGAGGATGATGGCTCCGAGGACGGCGAGCGCCGGCACCAGCCCGCGACGTCCGTGGCGATCCACCAGGAGAGCGGCGAGGACCACCGCTGCGGACCCGAACAAGGCGAAGGCCAGGTTGCCCAGTCCGGCGAACCGCCCGGCGACGGCCACCGAGTACCCGAACACGGCGTTGAGCTGCAGCGGCGCGCCGACGACCACGTCCGCTGCGAAGAAGACCGTCACGGCACCGACCGCGGCGAGGGGGCCGAGCCCGGCACGGGCCCGATCCACGAGCAGCACCACCCCCGCGAACACGGCCGCACCGAGGGCCACCACGCCGAGGTACCCGAGCGACGACCCCCGTACGGCGTCGATGCGAGCCGCCACGAAGGTGGCGGGGATCACGCCGAGGGCGCCGTAGGACGCCGGGCGGACGAACCGCGTGAGCCGCCGTGGCACCCGGTCGCCGGCCAGGTGGACGCCGAGCACGAGCGCGAGGAAGCCGATCACGAGGGGGACGACGAGGGGCATGAGGTCGTCACGGAACCCGGCCGCGTCGGCCTCGCGGACCAGCCGATCGATGCGCCCGCCCCTGGGGCCGTCGCTCACCTCGAAGGCCCGCCCCTCGATCTCGTCGGGCTGGTCGAGGTCGAGCAGACCGAGCACGGTGGGCGCCACGTCGGCCAGCTGGACGTAGCCGTCCCGCCGGGTGGTGGGCGACCGCAGGAGCGCGGGGCGGACGTCGGGGGCGCGGAGCGCGGTGATGGCCAGCTCCGGGTTCGCCGATGCCGCCACCGGGGAGACGACGAGGATGGCGTCCCGAGCCGGGTCGGTGCGGGCCACCAGGGCCCCGAGGAGCTCGTCGGACGAGCGGAGGGCGTCGGCCCGGAGCGCGCTGCGCTGGGGCGGCGTGGCCCGGGCGGCGTAGGCCGCGGCCCGGCTGAGGTCCGACGCCTCGACGAGCACGACCCGTCGCCCCTCGTCGGGCCAGGCCTCGTCGAAGGCGGCCAGCACGGCGTCGTGGTCCAGGCGGCGGCCGAAGGGGGCGTCGGGGTCCTCCATCAGGAGCTCCCGTCCGACGGTGCCCGACGGCACGAGGCCGTCGGTGTCCATCAGGGCCGTCGCCGCGCCTCGCGCGTAGGCCCCGTCGGGTGGCGGTGCGTCGCTCACGAACCCCTCGGCGGCGTCGGCGTTGGCGATGACCGCCCGTCCCACACCGCCTTCGGCGAGGAGGTCACCGAGCCGTCCCGGGCGGGCGCCGAAGCTCGAGTTGGCGTTGCGCTGGATGGCGGCGCCGACCGGCAGGTACGTGACGCCGCGCGGGACCTTGCCGAGGCGGCGCAGCAGGATCTCCGCGGTGGGCACCCCGGCGTAGGGCTCGTCGGGGTCCACCGCGACGGCGGGATCCACCCGGGGCGCGATGGCCCGGGTGCCGGCCCCGATGGAGAGGTAGGCGTCGGTGGTGGAGGCCCGGCGGAGCCCGATCCGGGTCGAGAGCTGGCCGATGGCCGCGTCGTCCACGAACTGGCGCAGGTGGGGCAGCTCCCGGGCGTCGACGTCGGCCCAGGACACCCCCGGCATCGACACGATGAGCACCCGCTGGATGTCGGCGTCGCCGACGGGGTCGGAGGAACTGCAGCCCGACGCCGCCAGCAGCATCGCGGCCGCCACCAGGGCCACCCGGCGGATCGTCATGCGGCGGCCTCGACTGCGGTCCGACCGGTGAGCCGCCGTTGCAGGCCCACGAGCCGGTACCCGGCGACGACGGCGACGGCCCCGGCCAGGCCCAGGGCCGCGCAGGCCAGCACGTCGGCCATGCGGCCCGGTTCGCGATCGAGCAGGGCCTCCGCGGCCACCCATGCGCCCAGGCCCACCGTCGCCGCGATGGCGACGGTGCCACCG
>JALYWQ010000134.1 GCA_030852625.1 Actinomycetota bacterium | reverse complement strand
GGGCCGCTTCCCACCGCTTGACGGCGGCGGCGGTGCCGGCATCGAAGTGCTCGTCGACCTGCACACCTGCGCCGTGCCCGAGGGCGACCAGTCCCTCCTCGAGCTGCTGCACGTCGGGGCCGTCGCCGGCCGAGGTGTCGAGGCTGCGGTAGGCCGGTACGCTCCCGGCGAGGATCACGGTGGGTTCGAAGTCCACGCTGAACAGCGACCCGCCCACCGGCACCGTGCTCCCGGTCGCAGCCACGGTGGTGACCACGCCGGTCCGGTCGGTGACGTAGGGGCGGGCGGCGCCGTAGCCGAGCTGACCGTCGTAGGTGTCGGCCACCACCAGGTCGCGCCGCACCACCTCGGCAGTGGTGGTGGCGGCGACGAGGCCGTCCGGATCGCCATCGTCACCGACACGGAGGACGAAGCCGACACCAGCGCCCGCGACGAGCACGGCACCGGCCGTCGCCGCCATGGCCCTGCGGCTGGGTCGCCTCACGTGGACCCCGCCGAGACCGCAGGAGCCACGCCCGTCGGACCGCCGGCGGCGCCGGGGGGCCCGAAGCCGCCGTCCTCCTGGCAGGCCTCGAACGCCGCGATCTCCTCCGGGTCGTCCATCTGGAACTCGCCGAACGGGCCGGCGATGGCGATCTTGGGACCGTCGCCCGATTCGCCGTCGTCGTCGATGCGGCCCTCCTGGGTGCGTGGCCCGGCGCCGGGGCCTCGGTCGGAGAAGTCGGGGTCGGGGAAGTCCTCGATGCCGTGCTCCCGCATGCACTCGGCGAAGGCCAGCGCCTGCTCCTCCATCTCCTTGCGATCCTCCTCGGTGAGCTCGCGACCGAAGAACGGCGGGTCGCCGCACTCCTCGGCGGCGGCCTCGAAGGCCTCTCGGTCCATCGGCCCGGGCGACGCACCCTCGCCGTCGTCGTCGCCGCTGTCCTGCTCGCGTGTGATCGCGATCCCGCCCCGGCCGTTGGCGTCGATCTGCGGGTCGGGCATGTCGATGCCCTCGCTGCGCATGCAGGCGGCCCAGTCGAGGAGGGCCTCCTCCTGCTCCTCCTCGGAGAGGGTGGTGGCGGTGGTGCCGTCCTCCTCGGTGCCGGTGTCCTCGCCGAGGGACGCCACCCCGTCACCGTCGTCGCCGCCGCCACCGCACGCCGCGAGGAGCAGCGTGGCGAGGAGGGCCGTCATGGGAGCTCGAAGTCGCAATCGCATGGGCCGCACCCTGCCGAGGACCGCCTGGCAGATCGCTGAGACACCTGAGAGCGCTCTCAGCGGCGGAGGTTCCGTTCGGGCACCACTCGGGTGACACTGGTGCGATGCGCGTGCTGCTCGTGGAGGACGAGGTCGGCCTGGCCGACTCGATCACCCGGGGCCTGGCCGCGGAGGGCTTCGAGGTGGAAGCCGTCCACGACGGGCTCGAGGGCCTGTGGCGCGCCCGCGAGCACCGCTACGCGGCGATCATCCTCGACATCATGTTGCCGGGCATGAACGGCTACCAGATCTGCCGCACGCTGCGAGCCGAAGAGGTGTGGACACCGATCCTCATGCTCACGGCCAAGGACGGCGAGTGGGATGAAGCCGAAGCCCTCGACACCGGCGCCGACGACTTCCTGTCGAAGCCGTTCTCCTTCGTGGTGCTGGTCGCCCGTCTCCGGGCCATCCTCCGGCGGGGCGCCGCGCCTCGACCCGCCGTGCTCAGCGTCGGCGACCTCCACCTCGACCCGGCCACCCGCGAGTGCCACCGCGGCACCGAACCCGTCGTCCTCACGGCGCGCGAGTTCAGCCTCCTCGAGCACCTGCTCCGACACCCGTCCGAGGTGGTCACCAAGACCGCGCTCCTCGAGGACGTGTGGGGCTCGGAGCCCGGGGCCGACCCCAACGTGGTCGAGGTGTACATCGGCTACCTCCGCAAGAAGCTCGACGCGCCCTTCGGGCGGCGGTCGATCATCACCGTGCGAGGCGCGGGGTACCGCGTCGTCGACGACCGGGAGTTGGTCAGTGCCTGAGTGGCTCCGCAGCGTCCGGGTGCGGATCACCCTCGTGGCCACCGTCGTCACCGGGGTGGCGGTGGTCGTCGCCGGGTTGTGGCTGGTGCGCACGGTCGAAGGCTCGTTGACGGACAACGTGGAGTCGGCCACCGCGGAGCGGATCACGGCGGTGCGGCGGGCCCTGGAAGAGGGACGCCTCCCGACCCAGGAGGAGCTGGCCGCGCTCGGCGAGGATGCCGTGCTCCAGGTGACGGGCCCCAATGGGAACGTGATCGTCTCGTCCCGCACCCCAGGTGGCGCGCCGCTCGTGGTGGGCAGCACGCGCGCCGCGGAGGCCGGCGGCTACGGCTC
>JALYWQ010000105.1 GCA_030852625.1 Actinomycetota bacterium | reverse complement strand
CGATGTACTTGGAGGCGTCGCCCAATGCGGTGGGCGCCACGTGCATCTGGTCGTAGCTCTCGTTGTCCATGAAGACGTAGTCGTCGCCATCGCGGTAGAGGAACTGCATGTCCCGCTTGTCGATGATGGCCTGCTCGAGCTTCTCGTCGGCCCGGAACGTGCGATCCATCTGGCCGCCCGATCGGGTGTTCCGCAACGTGGTGCGGACGAAGGCGCCGCCCTTGCCGGGCTTCACGTGCTGGAAGTCGACCACCTGGAACAGCCCGTCGGGCAGGTTGAGGGACATCCCTCGCTTCAGGTCGTTGGTGGAGACGGACGGCATGGCGACTTCCTTCAGGACTTGGGGGCCCGGGTCAGCGGGCGGCACCCCTCGGCGGTGACCACGACGGTGTCTTCGACTCGGACGCCGCCGATGCCTGGGAGGTACACGCCCGGTTCGACGGTGACGATGTGGCCGGGGGCGAGCGTAGCATCGGCGTTCGCCGACACCGGTGGGTCCTCGTGGATGTCGAGGCCCACGCCGTGGCCCGTCCCGTGCACGAAGTGGTCGCCCCAGCCGGCGTCGCCGATCACCTGCCGGCAGGCGCGATCGACCACCTTCACCGCCACCTCCGGGCCCACCGCGGCCACGCCGGCCGCCTGGGCCTCGGTGACCACCTCGAGCAGGCGACGCTGCACGTCGTCGAGGGCGGCCAGCCCGCCCACCGCCAACGTGCGGGTCATGTCGGAGTGGTAGCCGTCGACGAGGGCGCCGAAGTCGATGGTGACGAGGTCGCCGTGCTCGATCACCCGGTCGGCTGGTTGGTGGTGGGGACGGGAGCCGTTGGGCCCGGATGCCACGATCGTCTCGAAGCTGATGTCCTCGGCGCCGAGCTCGCGGATCCGCTGGTCGAGGCGGGCCGCGAAGCCACGCTCGGTGACGCCCGAGCCGAGCAGGTCGCGCACGTCGAGGAGGGCGTCGTCGGCGATCCGGCAGGCCCGCTCGATGCGGGCCACCTCGCCGTCGTCCTTCACGGCTCGGAGGCGCTCGACGATCCCCGTGGTGGCGACGAGCTCCTGATCGGGGAACCACTCGTCGTCGTAGGTGCGCTGCGCGGCCCAGCTGACGTGGTCGGCCTCGAGACCGAGCCGCACGCCGTCGACCGCGCCCGCCACCAGCTCCCGCTGCTCGGTCCGCGTGCGGCCGATCAACACCTCGGCGTCAGTCCCTGCCGCGGCCAGCTCCGACTGGGCCTGCTCGGTGTAGCGCCCATCGGTGACGAGAGCGGCCCCCGACCGGCGGACCACGAGCAGGGCGGCCGACCCGGTGAAGCCGGTGAGGTACCGGATGTTGACGAGGTGGGAGACCACCAGGCTGTCGCAGCCCGCCCCGTCGAACTGCTCCCGCAGCCGGGGCAGACGGCCCGGCACGTCCATCGGCGGCAGACCGGCCACCGCTGATCCCGTCATCGCAAGCGGTCGGCAGCCGCGGCGACCGCGGCGGGGTAGCCGGCGCCGCCGAGGCCGGCGATCGCCTCGTCGGCCACGGGCGCGATCACCGACACGTGGCGCCACGGTTCCCGGGTGGTGGGGTCGGACAGGTGCAGCTCGATGACGGGTCCGTCGAAGGCCGCCAGCGCGTCGTGGATGGCCCAGGCGTAGTGGGTGAAGGCCCCGGCGTTGATGATGATGGCCGCGCACCGGTGCCGGGCGGCGTGGATGGCGTCGATGAGCACGCCCTCGTGGTTCGACTGGAGGTGCTCGAGCTGGAGTCCCCGAGCCGTGGCGGCCTCGGAGGCGGCGGCCACGTGGTCGTCGAGGGTGGCGGTGCCGTAGATCGCCGGTTCCCGCTCGCCGAGCAGGTTGAGGTTCGGTCCCGACAACAGGAGCACGATCGGGGCGTCGGTCGTTGCCCCGGTCATCCGGAGGCCCGTTCCATCGCCGCGACGGTGTCTCGCGCCACACCGGGATCGACGCCGGCCACCACCTCGACGCCGTCGGGCCCGTCGAGCACGAAGGTCAACCCGTCGAGAGCCTTCTTGTCCCGGGCCATGAGGGCCACGAGCTCGTCGGGGTCGGATCCCGCCGGCAGGCCGCCAGCGAGGTCGTAGGCCCCCAGCACGGCGCGGTGCTCGTCGACCCGCGCTCGGTCGATGCGCCCGAGTCGGGCGGCCAGCTCGGCGGCGTACAGGAGGCCCACGGCCACCGCCTCGCCGTGGCGGAGGTCGTAGCGGCCGGCGGTCTCGAGGGCGTGCGCGAGGGTGTGGCCGTAGTTGAGGGTGGCCCGACCACGGGTGTTGGACGGGTCCTCGAGCTCGTCGGCGGCCACCACCGTGGCCTTGATGCGGACCGCGGCCGCCACGCGCTCCTCGAGGTCGAGGGCCAGGAGGTCGTCGCCGGTGAGGAAGTGGTACTTGGCAAGCTCGCCCCGTCCGCTTCGGAGCTCCCGCTCGGGCAGGGTGGTCAGTGCATCGAGGTCACACACGACCGCGGCGGGCTGCCAGAAGGCGCCGACCAGGTTCTTGCCCTCCGGCAGGTTGACCCCCGTCTTGCCTCCGATGGCGGCGTCGACCATGCCGAGGAGGGTGGTCGGCACGTGCACCACGGGGATGCCCCGGTGGTAGCTGGCCGCCGCGAAGCCGGCGGTGTCGGTGACCACGCCGCCGCCGACGGCCACCACGGCGTCGCCCCGGGTCAGGCCCCATGCGGCCCAGGCGCGAGCCAGCTGCTCGATGGTGGCGAGGGACTTGGCCGGCTCGCCGTCGCCGATCTCGAACACCCGGTGCTCGCGGCCGGGGTCCACCGACAGCGGGATCCCGGCCTGGGTGACGAGGGCCACCCGTCGAGCCCGCTCAGGGACGAGCGCAGCCAGCTCGTGGCGGGCGCCCGGCCCGACCACCACGGGGTAGGTGCCGTTCGGGAGGGGGACCTCGACGGTGATCACGACGCGCTCCCGAGACGGGCCCGCAGGGCCTCGGCGATGTGGTCGGCGACGGCCTGCTTCGGCTGCGGCGAGTGGAGGAACTGCTCGACGTCGACGACGACGTCGGCCACCTCCTCGTAGAACGGTCTCCGCTCGGCGTGGAGGCGGGTGAGGACCTCGACCGGATCGGCATCGACCAGCAGCGGCCGGTGGGACTGCTGCTGCAGACGGCTGGCGAGGAAGGCCGGGCTCCCGTCGAGCCACACCACGATGGCCGAGCGGTGGTACGCCAGCAGTTCGCGGTTGGTCGCCCGGGTGACCACGCCGCCACCCGTGGCCACCACCGGCTCATCAGTGCGATCGAGCAGCTCCTCGAGGAGTGACGTCTCCAGTTGGCGGAAGGCGTCCTCCCCGTCGGCAGCGAAGATGTCGGCGATCGATCGCCCGGCTCGCTCCTCGAGCGCGTCGTCGGCGTCGACGAAGGGCTTGTCGAGCAGACCCGCCAGGCGCCTCCCCACGGTGGACTTGCCCGAGCCCATCAGCCCGACGAGCACGATCGGACCGCGCATCGGACCGCTACGCCAGTGTGGCCAGGAAGGCGTCGCGGTTGCGGCGCAGCTCGGCCACCGAGTCGCCGCCGAACTTCCGGGTGGCCTCGTCGGCCAGCACGAGCGACACCATCGTCTCGGCGACGACGCCGAGGGCCGGAACGGCCGTGACGTCGGTGCGCTCCTTGAACGACACCGTCTCCTCCTTGGTGGCGGTGTCGACCGTCTTCAGGGTGGGCCGGTTCAGGGTGGCCAGCGGCTTCATGGCCGCCCGGGCCACCAGCAGTTCACCGGTGGACATGCCACCTTCGACCCCGCCGGCCAGCGCCGAGTCCCGGCGGTAGGTGCCGGACTCATCGTCCCAGCTGATCGGATCGTGGGCCTCGCTCCCCCGCCGGCCGGCCACCTCGAAGCCGTCGCCGATCTCCACGCCCTTCACGGCCTGGATCGACATGAGGGCCCGGGCGAGGAGGGCGTCGAGCTTGCGGTCCCAGTGCACGTGGCTCCCGAGCCCCACCGGCACGCCGTAGGCGAGCACCTCGATGATGCCCCCGAGGCTGTCGCCGTCCTTGGCCGCAGCCTTGATCTCGGCCACCATCTCGTCCTCGGCGGCGGCGTCGAAGCAGCGGACGGACGACTCGTCGATCCGGGGCAGGTCGGCCGGGGTGGGCCGGGCGGTGGACTTCGATCGGGCCGACCCCATCTGGATGACGTGACTGATGACGTCGATGTCGAGCTCGGCGAGGAGGGCCTTGGCCACCGTGCCGGCCGCGACCCGCGCCGCGGTCTCACGTGCCGAAGCCCGCTCGAGGATGTCACGAGCGTCGACGAGGCCGTACTTCTGCATCCCCGCCAGGTCGGCATGACCCGGCCGCACCTGGGTCAGCGGCGCCTGGGTGGGACCGTCCTCGGCCCGCACCGACATCTCCCGCTGCCACTTGTCGGGGTCCTTGTCCCACTCGCTGTTGCCGACCTGGATGGCGACCGGGGAGCCGAGGGTGCGCCCGTGGCGGACGCCGCCGACGATCGTGACCTCGTCCTGCTCGAAGCGCATGCGGGGGCCGCGGCCGTAGCCGAGGCGGCGTCGGGCCAGCTCCTCCTGGATGGCCTCCACGGCGATGGGCAGCCCAGCGGGCAGGCCCTCCACGATCGTGACGAGGGCCCGGCCGTGCGACTCACCCGCCGTGAGGAACCGGAGCAT
>JALYWQ010000091.1 GCA_030852625.1 Actinomycetota bacterium | reverse complement strand
GACGAGCTGCGCGCTGGGGAACGTCCCGAGCAGGTAGGCGACCGGCAGGAGCAGCGCCCACACGGTGGCGCTACGGCTTCCGGACGAAGGTCACCGGCGCCGGTCGCCCGGGTCGGGAGTGGTCCATCGTCGGGCGCGGCGTCACGCCGGCGCCGGCGGCGACCAGGAGCTGCTCACCGTGGCCGTTCACGCACTCCGGGTCGGGCCCGTCGAGCGGCAGCCCGGTGAAGAACTTGGCCGCCATGCAGCCGCCCTGGCAGGCGTCGAACTCGCCGCAGCTGGCGCACGCGCCGGCCGACTGTGGTTCGCGCAGCTCGAGGAACAGGTCGCTCTCCCGCCACACCTTGGCGAAGCCGCCGTCGTCGAGGACGCTGCCGGCCCGGAACTCGGGGTGGAGCACGAACGGGCAGGCGTAGACGTCACCCACCGGATCGATGAGGCACACCACCCGACCGGCCCCGCAGAGGTTGAGGCCCGGGAGGGCCTCGCCGAGGGCCGAGAGGTGGAAGAACGAGTCACCGGTGAGCACGTCGGGACGCTGGACGAGCCAGTTGTAGAGGTCGACCTGCTGGCCCGGGAGGAGGTGGAGGTCATTCCACACGTCGACCCCACGGCCCGACGGGCGGAGCCGGGTGAGGCGCAGCTGGGCGCCGTAGTGGTCGGCGAGGGCTGCGAACTGGTCGAGCTCGGCCACGTTGTGGCGGGTCATCACCACGCTGATCTTGAACTCACCGAAGCCGGCCTCGGCGAGGTGGTCCATGGCCCGGCGGGCGTCGGCGAACGAGCCGTCGCCCCGGATCGGATCGTTGGTGGCGGCGGTGGCCCCGTCGATCGACAGCTGCACGTCGATGTAGTCGGAGCCGGCCAGCCGGGTCGCCCGCTCGGGGGTGATTGTGGTGCCGTTGGTCGAGAACTTCACGCCGACGCCGTTGTCGACCGCGTACTCGACGAGGTCGTAGAAGTCGTTGCGGATGGTGGGCTCGCCGCCGCCGATGTTCACGTAGAACACCTGCAGGTCGCGGAGCTGGTCGATCACGCCCATCGCCTGGGCCGTGCTCAGCTCGCGGGGGTCACGACGGCCGGAGCTGGAGAGGCAGTGGACGCAGGCCAGGTTGCAGCCGTAGGTGAGCTCCCACGTGAGGCAGATCGGGGCGTCGAGACCCTGCTTCAGCTCCTCCACGAGGGGGGCGGCGGCCATCAGGCGGCCGCCTTCGGCACGAGCATGTCGCCGTCGACGAGCGAGGCCAGGGCGCTGCGGAAGGCCGGCCACCGGCGATCGGCCACGCCGCTGCGATGCAGGGCGTCGTCGATCGAGTCGTGGTCGCCGAGGGTGCGCACCAGCTCCACGAGCTCCGGCGAGCGGAGGAACGTGAGCCGGCGGTTGCCGTAGTGGTAGGCGAGGGCCCCGAAGGGCTCCGGGCGCAGGGCGACCTGCGGGTGGAGCTCCCAACGGCCCGGCAAGGTGGGCGTGCTCAACGGGTCAGTAGACGCCGCACATGCCGTCGATGGAGATCTCCTCCACGAGGAGCTCCTCTTCGACGAGCTCCTCGTCGGTGGTGTCGGTGTCGATCTCGTGCTCGTCCATCAAGCAGCCTCCGCGTCGGTGGGTGGGGCCATCGTAGGCCGCGCCGGCAGGGCCCCGGTCAGCCGACCAGCCCGAGCCCGCCGTCGACGACGAGCACCTGGCCGGTGGCGTAGCGGTTGCGCAGGAGGGCGAGCGTGGCCTCGGCGCAGTCGTCGGGGGTGGCCGACCGGTGCAACGGCGCCATGGCGGCGACCGCCTCGTGCATGGGCCCCCAGTCCGCGGTCCACGGCGTCTCCACCAGGCCGGGCGCCACCGCGTTCACCCGCACCGGTGCGTGCGACTTGGCCAGCAACAAGGTGAGGTGGTTGAGGGCGGCCTTGGTCATGGCGTAGGCGATCGACGAGCCCACCGGCCGGACGCCGGCCAGCGACGTGATCATCACCACGTTGGGGTCGGCGGACTGCTTGAGCAGGGGCATGGCCGCCTTGGTGAGCCACCACGTGCCGAACACGTTGACCTCGAAGGTGCGGCGGAAGATGTCGTCGGTGAGCCCGTCGAGGTCGTGGTGGGGCACGGCGGTCGTCCACCCGGCGTTGTTCACGAGGATGTCGAGCTGCCCGAAGGCCTCGATGGTGGCGTCGAGCAGGGCCTGGCCCTGGGCCTGGTCGGCGATGTCGGCCTGCACGTAGCGGGCCGGTCCCGGCAGCGACGCCGCCACTGCTTCCCCCGGCTCCACCGACGTGGCGCTGTTCACCACCACGCTGGCGCCCAGCTCCGAGAGGCGCCGGGCGGTCTCGGCGCCGATCCCGCTGGAGGACCCGGTGACGATGGCCACCCGTCCGTCGAACTCCCCCATCACTGCCTCCCGAGTGGTCCCTTGCTCAGCGACCGACCGTACGCTGCCCGAACCATGGCCGACGCCCCCGACTCCGAGATCGTCGTGTACAAGCGGCCCGGGTGCGGGTACTGCATCACCCTCGCGGTCGGCCTCCGCCGTCGGGGGGTCCACTACCGCAGCGTCGACATCTCGAAGGACGACGACGCGGCGGCCTTCGTCCGACGTCACGCTGCGGGCAACGAGACCGTGCCGACCGTCGTGATCGGCGGTCGGGTGCTCGTGAACCCGTCGGCCCGCCAGGTGGTCGCCCACCTCGAGGCGGCACGCGGCGGGTCCACTCCGTCGATTGAGCCCTAGGGTCCGGCCCATGGCACGAGCGACGGTCACGGGGTACTGCTGGCCGCAGTCGGTGGAACCGGGTGCACAGGTCGGCCTGCACCTGTCGGCGTCGGGCGGACGGGTGGTGGCGGTGGAGGTGGCCCGCGTCGGCGGGTCCCGCACGATCGTCCACACCGACGAGGTGCCGGCCGGCGATCACCCCACGCCGTTGGGAGCTGAGGGCAACGGGTGCGACTGGCCCGTCGCCACCTCGATCGCGGTCGGCGACGAGTGGCGCTCGGGGTACTACGAGGTGGTCCTCGTCATCGACGACGACGGCAAGCGCCGGCGCAGCCACGCCTTCTTCGTGGTCCGGCCGGCACGGGGGCGAGCGACGGCGTCGATCCTCCTGGCCCTCGCCACCAACACCTGGCACGCCTACAACGAGTTCGGCGGCGGCAACCTCTACACCGGGTGCACCGCGGTGTCCCTCCAGCGGCCGATGACCGCCGGGTACCTCCACAAGCCGCCCGGCCCCGGCCGGCGGGTCACCAACCTCACCGACGACGACCCGCAGATGACGGCCCACGTGGGCTACCTGCGGCTCAACCACCTGTCGCCGTGGGCCGGTTCGGCCGGTTGGCCCGACTGGGAGCAGCCGTTCGTCGAGTGGGCCGAGCGGAACGGGTTCGCCGTCGATGTGGTGACCAACGTCGACCTCGAGGACCACCCGTGGCTGCTCGGGCCCGACAGCCCGTACTCGCTCTACCTGTCGGTGGGCCACGACGAGTACTGGTCGATGGGGATGCGCGACGCCGTGGAGGGCTTCGCCGCTCGCGGCGGCAACACGGTGTTCTTCTCGGGGAACACTTCGCTGTGGCAGGTGCGCTTCGAGGATCCGGCGCCCGAGGGGCCGGCCACGACCATGGTGGGCTACAAGGGCCAGTTCAAGCAGGACCCGGTGTACGGCACCGACCGCATCGGCGAGCTCACCTGCTTCTGGTCGGACCACGAGGTGGGCCGGCCCGAGAACGCCATGACCGGCGTGAGCTTCACCCGCGGCGGCTACCACCGGATCGGCCAGCGGGTCACCAACGGGCTGGGCGGCTACACGATCCACCGGGCCGACCACTGGATCTTCGAGGGCACCGGCCTCGACTACGGCGACGTGCTCGGCGCCGAGGCCAAGGTGGTCGGCTACGAGTGCGACGGCTGCGACTTCACCTACCGGGACGGGCTCCCGTACCCCACCGGCTCCGACGGCACGCCAGCCGACCTCCAGATCCTCGGCACCACCCCGGTCGCGCACTTCACCCGCGACAAGGCGCCCCGGCCGCCGCGCCCCCAGGACCCGTCGGAGATCGAGTTCATCGCCGCCCGGGTGTTCGGCGACCGGTCGCCCGAGGCGGTGGAGCGCATCGCCCACGGCCACGCCGTGCTGGGCACCTTCACCACGCCCGGCGGCGGCACCGTCATCACCTCCGGCTCCACCGATTGGGCCCACGGCCTGGCGGCTCGCGACCGCCGCATCGAGCAGATCACCACCAACATCCTCGCCAAGCTCGGCCAGCCGGGCTGATGCTCGTCCGAGCTGCGATCGGGTTCGTCCTGCTCGCCGGGTTCGTGGCCCTCGGCGCGTGGATCAACGACCGTCGCCGCAGCGGTCAGCCCTGGCTGCGGGCCGCGGCGGGCAAGGCCCACTGGGGCGTCGGCGTGATGGCGCTCGGCGCCCTCGCCCTGCTGCTGGTGGGCGCGTTGACCTACGTCCTCGGCTGAGTGGGCCTGCGGGTGCGGCGGGCGATGCCGCCGGCGGCGAGCGCCGCTCCCGCGAGCAGTGCCGGCAGGGCCAGCCCGCCACCGCCTCCCGTGGCCGGGAGGGTGCCCCCGGACGCGTCGACGGTGGTCGGCACGATCGGCGGAGCGGTGCTCGGCGTCGTCTCCGGTGATGCCGCGCGGTGGCCCGCGCTCGCCGCGCACGGCATCGACGTCTCGGACTTCCGGAACCGCTCGAGGAAGCGCCAGGTGAGCTCGGCGCCATCCGGGGCCCTCGTGTCCGTGTAGCCGCCGTACTCGGCGCCGCCCGGCCAGGTGTGGGCCATCCCGTGGATGATCCACTTCTCGGCGACCACGCACCCGTCGGGGTCGAGGTAGGTGCTGACGGTGGACGCCAGGCCGTCCGGCACCTGCTCCTGGCGTTCGGCGTGCGGGAGCAGGGCGAGCGGCGCGGTCTGGGTGCCGCTGAGCACGAGGTTGTTGGTGCGGAGGCTCTGCTCCACGGCCTTGTGCGTGCAGGTCGGCGGGAAGGCCAGATCGGCGTCGCCGGCGATCGCGATCGCGGGCACCACCCGGGCCCGTGGCCCCATCTGCTGGTGGGCGAGCAGCGCGCTGGCCTCCGCCGGGATCCCGATGCCGGTGGTGAAGCACAGGCCGTCGGCGAAGCCGGCGGTGACGACGAGTCCGACGGCGGTGTACAGCTCGGGGTACATCCCCGCGCTGGCCGAGGTCATCAGGCCGCCAGCCGACACACCGACCAGGTACACCCGCTCGTCGTCGATCGCCCGCTCGTCCATCACGTGGCGGGTGACCGCCGCGATCGCGGCGGGATGGGCGTTGCCACGGAAGTAGGAGGTGGGGTCGAGGAACCCCCAGCAGTGCCGCAGCGGGCCGGGGAGCTGCGTGCTCACCTCGTCGACCTCGGGGTAGACGACGACGATCCCCTCCCGTTCGGCCAGCGCGCTGTACCGCGTGATCTCCATCTCCTGCTGCGCCGTCGTCTGGCACCCGTGGGCGACGACGAGCAGCGGCATCGGTCGATCCGGCTGGTACGTGGCGGGTGTGTAGAGGAGGAACGGGAACGCCAGACCGTTCGAGGTCACCGTCCCCGACGTCAGCTCGCCGGGATCGGCCGCCGGCTCGGCGGTCTGCGCCGACGCGGCCACCTGCCCCATCCCGAGCACGGCGGCCACCACGAGCGCGAGCAGCTTCCCCACGAGCCCGATCATGCGCCGCCACGGTGGGCGGCGTGCAATCGGCGGCCCGCTACCCGACCCGGAGGCCGCGGCGCAGCGCGACCATGAGCTCCTCGGTGCTCCGCTTCGACACCGCCGCGCCGGGGATGAGGCTGGAGCCGTGGAAGGTGCCGGGGTAGCTGTGGAGCTCCACCTGCACACCGGCCTCGAGCATCCGGAGTGCGTAGAGGATGCCCTCGTCGCGCAGCGGGTCGAACTCCATGGTGGTGACGTAGGCGGGCGGCAACCCGCTGAGGTCGTCGGCGATCGACGGTGACGCATAGGGCGAAACGTCGTCGTGGCTCCCGCCGAGGTACCACTCCCAGCTCTTGATGGCGTTGCCGCGGTGCCACATCGGCGTGTCGACGAAGGTCCGCATGCTCGTGGTCTCGAGCCGGTGGTCGAGCTCGGGGATGCCGAGGAACTGGAAGCACACGGCAGGGCCGCCGCGGTCGCGGGCCAGCAGCACGGTGCCGGCGGTGAGCCCGCCGCCGGCGCTCTGCCCACCCACGCCGACGCGGGTCCGGTCGATGCCGAGCACGTCGGCCTGGTCGTGCATCCAGGTGAGGGCGGCGTAGCAGTCCTCGATCGGACCCGGGAACGGGTGCTCGGGCGCCAGGCGGTACTCCACCACCGCGACGACGGCACCCAGCTCGCGGGCGACCTTGGCCGCCATCCCGTGCTCCATGTCGATCGAGCCGATCACGAACCCGCCGCCGTGGATGTCGAGGAACGCCGGCCGCCCGCCCGGCGGGGGCTCGTCGTCCGGCGCGTAGACCCGCACCAGCACGTCGGGTGCGCCTTCCGGTCCGGGCGCCTGGTGGTCGACGACGGTGAGCCCCGCGAGGTCGACCGACTCGTTGAGGGGCCGGAGCAGGTCGTCGATCCCGGCACGTGCGGCGACGAGGTCGGAGGGGTCGCCGAGCGTGGCCGCGGGCAGGGCGTCGACGAAGCGGGCCAACTCTGGATCGAAGGCGTAGGTCACGGGCAGCCCGTCACAGGAAGTCGGCCGTGGAACCGGCGATCGGCATCGGGTCCATGCCGAGCTTGCGGTGGTCCCACGAACGGATCCGGTCGACCTGCACCCGCACGGCCACCCGCTTGTGGAGCATGAACTCGACGAGGGGCTTCACCTCGTCGGTGTACGGACCGTTGTACCGCTCCCAGACGTTCACCCCGACGGCCCACAGCTCGTCGGGGTCCTCGGAGATCGTGGCCGTCCCCTCGAGCGAGACCCCCCGGAGGGTGTCGTAGGTGAGGCCGTCCTCGATGAGGACGGTGATGCGGGGGTCCCGACGGAGGTTCACCACCTTCTGGGCCCGGGCCTTCGTCTCGAACCAGATGGCCCCATCGAGCACTGCGAACCACATCGCCACGAGGTGCGGCGTGCCGCTCGGGCCGAGCGTGGCCATGGTGGCGGTGCGGCTCCGTTCGATGAACGAGACCACCTCGTCGTGGGTCATCTCGATCTTGCTGCGCTCGTTGGTCCCCATCGCCGCAATCTACGAGGCACACTGCGGGCCATGCGTCGCCGTTCGTTCCTGCAGGGGGCCGCTGCCGGGCTGGGCCTCACCGCGCTCGGGGGACGGGCCAACGCCAACCCCCTCAACATCGCGCTCCCGTCGCTCGGGATCGAGACCCGCCCGTCGAAGACGCCCGTCGAGCACATCGTCGTCCTGATGCAGGAGAACCGGTCGCTCGACCACCTGCTGGGCTGGTACGGCGCCGAGCACCCCGACTTCGACGCCGGGCAGCACGCCCGCTACCCCGATCTGCGGCAGGGGCCCGACGGACCGATGGTGTCCACCGAGGACTGGGGCGAGCGCGGACGGCGCAACCACCACGGCCGCCACTTCGCCGACCCGTCGCACAGCTGGAACGGCGGTCGCCACGAGCTGCGCGGCGGCCGAGGCGACGGCTGGCTCCACCCCGACACCGGGAACGACGAGTTGGCCCTCAGCTACTACAACCCGCTCGACGTGCCGGTGTGGGCCCAGCTCACCCGCGACTACCAGGCCTACGACCGCTGGTTCACCGCGCTCCTCGGCCCCACCTTCCCGAACCGCTACTACCTGCACTCGGGCCAGTCGGGCGGCATGAAGGACAACACGCTGCCGCCGCTCGTCCCCAACCGACCCGAATGGGGCCTGGGCTGGGACTGGCCCACGCTGTGGACCCTGTTCGAGCAGTACGGCGTGACGTGCAACTACTACTTCAACAACCTCCCCACGATCGCGCTGTGGGGTCCTCGCCACCTCACCCACCTGCGGCCGATGGCGGCGTACTACGCCGATGCCGCGCTGGGGCAGCTCCCGCAGGTCAGCTTCGTCGATCCGTTCTTCATCACCCCCGAGGGCCTGGCCAACGACGACCACCCCCATGCGGACCTCCGCCTCGGCCAGGCCTTCATCTCCGATGTCGTCGAGGCCTTCGTGATGTCGCCCCACTACCGCAAGGGCGCGCTGGTGGTGACCTACGACGAGTGGGGCGGCTTCTGGGACCACGTGGTGCCGCCCCGGGCGCGCGACGACCGCGGCACCGACGGCGACCCCGGTGGCGCGGACGACTTCGGTCAGCTCGGGTTCCGCATCCCGTCCACCATCGTGAGCCCGTGGACCAAGGGCCCCACCGTCGACCACACCACCTACGAGCACTGCTCGATCACCCGGTTCATCAGCGACAACTGGGGGCTTCCGCAGCTCACGGCCCGCACCCGGTCGGCCAACAGCATCGAGACCGCGTTCCGTGGGTTCTCGTCCTACGACCCCGAGCCGGCGTTCGTTCCCTACGAGGCGCCCCTGCACCTGATCACCGAGCCGACCAGCGAGTTGATCGGCGAGGGCCTGGGCCTTCCTGCCGCGGCTCGGTCCGACGCCGCCAGCGACCTCTTCGGGTTGGCCGAGATCGGGTTCCTGGATGGGCTCGGGCTCGACCTCGACCAACGCTTCGAGGACAGCTACCTCCACCGCCGGCCGCAGCTGATCGGCGAGGTATCGGCCGCGTTCGGCCTCGGTTGAACTGACCGGCGGCGTCGTGGACCTCCTCGCGGCGGCGGCCGTCATGCTCGGGGTGGTGGCGCAGGCCGTCACCGGCTTCGGGTTCTCGTTGGTGAGCGCGCCGTTCCTCGTGGCGGCCTACGACGCTCCCGACGGCGTGCAGCTCAACGTGGCCCTCTCCGTCTTCGTCAACGTCGCCTTGCTGGTGGGCGCCCGTCGCAACGTCGAGTGGGGCACGACGGTGCGGCTGTTCATCCCGGCCGCGGTGGCCACCGTCGTCGTCGGCCTCCTGGTGCGCGGCTCCGACAGCGGGCTCGTCACCGTCGTCGCCGGCGCCCTGTGCCTCCTCGGCGTCGCCGCCGTGGCCCGCGGCCGGCCCGTTCGGCGTCTCGCCGGAACGACCGGCACGATCACGGTGGGCGCGCTCAGCGGCGCCATTAACGTCACCGCCGGCATCGGGGGGCCACCCGTGGTCTTGTTCGGCCTAGCCGCCGGGTGGGCGCCGGTCGCCGCCCGAGCCACGCTCCAGTCGTTCTTCCTCGGGATCAACCTCGTCGCCCTCGCCACGCTCGGCCTCCCCGACCGTCTGCCCGTCCTCGTGGTGCCGGGGGCGGTGGTCGGACTGCTCGTGGGGGCGACGGTGGCCCGTCGGCTGCCGCCCGAGCAGGTCCGCCGGGTCACGCTCCTCGTCGCCGGCGTCGGGTCCGCCCTCGCCATCGCACGCGGCCTGACCGGCTGACGACCGGTAATCCGTACCGCGGCCGGCAGGGTCGACCCCTAACGTCGAACCGTGCACGCTGCCGCTGGTGCACCGCCGATCCCTCGGCGGGTGCTCGGCTTCCTCGTCGCCGAGGCCGTCAGCGCCATCGGCTCCTGGGCCACCGCCGTGGTGGTGTGGGGCTACGCGGCGTACAAGTTCGACGCCACCGCCGGTGACATCGCCCTGTTCGGCATCGCCTTCACGGTCCCCGGCGTGCTCCTCGGCCCGGTGTCCGGCGCGGTCATCGACCGCATCGGCACCAAGGCCACCCTCGCCTGGGCCAAGGTGCTCGGGGTGCTCGCGGCGCTGAGCCTGCTGCTGGCCGACGACTTCCGGACCATGGCCCTGCTCTGCGCGCTGCACGGTGTGGCAGGCGCCTTCTCGCTCCCCGCTCTCCAGGCCATGCCGCCCCGTCTCGTCGACAGCGCCAACCTGGCCCGCACCAACGCCCTCGTGTCGCTGACCGACGAGCTGGCCATCATCGTCGGCCCCGCCGTGGCTGGCCTGAGCATCGGCCTCGTCGGGTTCAAGGGGGCCTTCATCATCGATGCCGCCACCTACGCCATCGGGCTGCTCGTGCTCCCGATGGTGACCCTGCACGACCCCGTCACCGACGCCGAGACCGCCGCTGAGGCCGGGCCTGCTGCGGCGTCGGTCGACGATCCACCGGTGCGGCTTCGTGACGCGTTCGAAGGGTGGCGGCTCGTCTTCCGCACGCCGATGCTCCGTCGGGTCGTGTCGTGCACCGCGGCCGTCCACCTCCTCTACGGTGCCGCGCTGCTCGCCGAGCCCCTCTACGTGCGCGACACCCTCGAGCGGTCGGAGGGCGTCTTCGCTGCATTGCAAACGGTGTTCGGCATCTTCCTCGTGGCCGGCGGCCTGCTCGCAGCCCGGGCCGGCGAGCGCATGGCCAGCTTCCGATGGGTGGCGGTC
Source organism: Actinomycetota bacterium (assembly GCA_030852625.1). Classification (GTDB taxonomy): domain Bacteria; phylum Actinomycetota; class Acidimicrobiia; order Acidimicrobiales; family VFJN01; genus VFJN01. Next base: position 50 of record JALYWQ010000091.1, on the reverse strand, counting down.
GGTGTCGGCGCGTCCGGCGTCACCGCCATCGTCTACCTGGGCACCCCGTT
>JALYWQ010000078.1 GCA_030852625.1 Actinomycetota bacterium | reverse complement strand
CCTCCCACACGGCCCGCGACAACGAGGCCAGGTGGGGGACCGGCTCCTCTCGGGTGAACCACCCCGGCGCGTCGAGGTGGAAGCGCTCGCGCATGCGGACGGCCCGGGTGCGCAGCTCCGGCGGGAGGGCGGCGTCGACCTTCAGCTGGGCGGCGGCCAGCACCGTGCCGAGCCCGAGCTCGGACGCCGCGCCCGGTAGGCCCGAGAGCGCGAGCGCCTCGGCCTCCTCCGCGGTGAGGCCGGTGAGGCGGGTGCGGTAGCCGTCGACGAGGCGGACGCCACCGCCCGGGCCCGACTCGGCGTAGATCGGCACGCCGGCCCCACTCAGGGCCTCGATGTCGCGGTAGATCGTGCGGACCGACACCTCGAGCTCGTCGGCCAACCGGGCGGCGGTCATCTTCCCGGTGGTCTGCAGCAGGAGCAGGAGCTGGACGAGTCGGCTGGCGCGCACGAGGCGAGCGTACGGCGCCAACCCTGACAGGGATTGTCAGGGTGCGGGCAGCAAGATCGGATCCATGCCCGTCACCTTCGCCGAGTTCCAGGCCGCCGCTCCCGAGATCGGCGGGTTCGCCCGCCAGCGCATCGAGGCCACCGGCCTCAGCTTCGTCGCCACCACCCGGAGCGACGGCTGGCCCCGCGCCAGCGGCTGGGAGGTGTTCCTGTCGGACAGCTCGCTCTACGTGGGGAGCATGCCGGCGGCGGTGAAGGTGAAGGACGTGCGGCGGGACCCCCGCTGCTGCGTGATCACCCCGCTGGCCGACAAGGACGACCAGAGCGGCGAGGCCAAGCTCTTCTGCCACGCCCGGGAGGTAGACACCGTGGAGGAGTGGGAGCGGGTGCGAACCGCCTTCCGGGACCAGCGAGGGTTCGACCCCCTCGGCGACTTCGGAGGATCCCACCTGTTCGAGATGCGCATCGCCAGCGCAGCCTGGAGCCGGGTCGAGGGGGACGAGCAGTTCGTGATCACGTCGTGGACGGAGAGGCAGCCGGTCCGCACCCGCAAGCGAGTCGGGGCCCTGGGGCTGCCGGAAGAGGTGACCTGAGCGTGCCGCTACGGTCCCGGGATGCGCGTCGTCTCGGGCTCCGCTGGCGGTCGGCGGCTCATCAGCCCTGAGGGCCGCACCACCCGACCGACCTCGGAGCGGACCCGGGAGGCCACGTTCAACGCCCTCGGCAGCCTCGGCGCCGTGGTCGATGCCACCGTCGTCGACCTCTTCGCCGGCAGTGGCGCCCTCGGCATCGAGGCCCTGTCCCGCGGCGCTTCGGCGGCCACGTTCGTGGAGTCGGACCGCGCCGCCATCGCCGCCATCCACGCCAACCTGGCCACGTGCGGCCTGGCCCAGGAGGCGACCGTGGTCGCCAGCACGGTGGATCGGTTCCTCGCCGACGCCGCCCGCAACGGCGTCCGCTTCGACCTCGCGCTGGTCGATCCGCCCTACGACTTCGCAACCTGGGACGACCTCCTGGCCGCCATCCCCGCCGATCTGGTGGCCGCCGAGGCTCCCTCGGCGGTGTCGGCGCCGGAGGGCTGGGAGGTGCTCCGGAGCCGGCGCTACGGGCGCGCTTGGGTGACGTTGCTGGAGCGGCGGTAGCGTTTGCCCGTGACCAGGGTCCTCTACCCAGGGTCGTTCGACCCCCTGCACAACGGACACCTCAACATCGTGGAGGTGGCCGCACGGCACTTCGACGAAGTCGTCGTCGCCGCGGTGCGGAACCCGCAGAAGAGCACCGACCTGTTCGACCTCGACGAGCGTCAGGCGATGATCGAGGAATCGGTGTCCCACCTGAGCAACGTGTCGGTCACCTTCTTCGCCAGCCTCACCACCCAGCTGGCCAAGGACCTCGACGCCGACTTCATCGTGAAGGGCCTGCGGGTCGTGTCGGACTTCGAGTCCGAGCTGATCATGTCGCAGATGAACCGGGCCCTCACCGGCGTCGACACGCTCTTCATCCCCTGCGACGCCACCCACTCCTACCTGGCGTCGAAGCTCATCCGCGAGATCGCCCGCTTCGGCGGCGACGTCACCTCCATGGTGCCCGAGCCCGTCGCCAAGCGCCTGAACGAGAAGTACGGGACCTGATGGCTGACGAGTACGACGAGTACGCCGCTCCCTACGAGGAGTACCCGGAGCAGCCCGAGTCGGCTCGGCCCCGGCTCCCCGGCTCCGACGTGGAGCAGATGCTCCGCCGTCTCCACGACGTCGTGTCGTCGGCTCGTCCGATGCCGCTGTCGACGTCGGTGATGATCAACCGCGACGAGGTCCTCGACCTGCTCGACGAGACCATCGAGCGGCTCCCCGACGAGCTGCGGGCTGCCCGCTGGCTGCTCAAGGAGCGCGAGGAGTACCTCGCCAAGGTTCGTCGGGAGGGCGACGAGATCCTCGACCAGGCGCGCGCCCGTGCCGAACGCATGGTGCAGCGCACCGAGGTGGTCAAGGCCAGCGAGGCCCGGGCCCGCAAGATCATCGACCTCGCCGACAGCGAGGCCCGCCGCCTGAAGAACGAGTGCGAGGACTACTGCGATCAGAAGCTGGCCAGCTTCGAGATCGTCCTCGAGCGCACGATGAAGATGGTGGGGGCCGGCCGGGCCAAGCTCCAGGGCTCGCTCGACACCGGCGGCGTGCCGGCCATCACCGACGGCGACCTGCCCGGCCCGGGCCGCGAGCACACCACCGGCGATCAGAGCGGTGGCAACGCGGTCTTCGACCAGGACTTCGGGTAGCCGGTCGTGCCTCGCTCACCCCTCCGCATCGGGGTGACCGAGCTGCGCCGCCGGCCCGGAACCCAACGGGAGGTCGACGTCACGGCGCCGGTGCCCGATCTGGCCATCACCACCGCGCGCGTCCCCGAGGGGACCGAGGTCCACATCGAGGGGGTCCTCGAGGCCATCGAGGGCGCCATCACCTTCCAGGGCACGCTCGACGTCCCGTGGACGGGGGAGTGCCGCCGCTGCCTCGACGACGTGCTGGGCAGTGCGTCGGTGGAGGTCCGGGAGGTGTTCGAGACCCGGCCCGTGCCGGGGGAGACCTACGCCCTGGAGGGCGACGAGCTCGATCTCGAGCCCCTCGTCCGCGACACCGTGCTGCTGAACCTGCCCCTGGCCCCGTTGTGCCGGGAGTCGTGCCAGGGCCCCGCGCCCGACGCCTTCCCAGCCCAGGTCGGCGACGCCGGCCCCCCGGAGGACGGGGGCGAACCGCCACGCGATCCGCGCTGGGCGGCCCTCGACCAGCTCCGCCTCGACCCCGAGGACTGACCGGCTGGTTCGACGGATCCGGAGGGTCGCCGCTACCATCGCTCGGCTGCGCTTCCGCCTTCTGGGGGCGCCTGTTCGCCCCGCATCTCGAGGAACTCCGTCATGGCCGTCCCGAAGAAGAAGACCTCCAAGGCCAAGAGCCGTAGCCGTCGGGCCTCCGCCTGGCGTCTCGAGCTGCCGTCGCGCAGCCTCTGCTCCCGTTGCGGCGCCACCAAGCAGCCCCACATCGTGTGCGGTAACTGCGGCTGGTACGCCGGCCGGCAGGCCATCGAGGTCGATTGACCGAGCAACTTCCCGTCGCGCTCGACGCGATGGGTGGTGACAAAGCGCCCGACGAGATCGTCGCCGGCGCTCATCGCGCTGTCGCCGAGCTCGGTGTGCCGGTGGCGCTCGTGGGACGGCCCGAGGTGCTCGACCCCATCCGGGGCGACCTCGAGGTGATCCCGGCGTCCGAGGTGATCGCCATGGACGCCGATCCGGCCGCCAGCGTGCGCAAGCTCAAGGATTCCTCGCTCGTGCGGGCCGCCGAGGCGGTGCGGGACGGCAAGGCTTTCGCCATGGTCTCGGCCGGAAACACCGGCGCCACCATGGGCTCGGCCCTCCTTCGCATGGGCCGCATCAAGGGTGTGAAGCGGCCGGCCATCGCCACGCCGATCCCGGTCCCTGGTCACAACCCCACCGTGCTCCTCGATGCCGGGGCCAACGCCGAGTGCACGTCCGAGCTGCTGCTGCAGTTCGCCCAGATGGGCACGGTCTTCGCCCGGGAGCGCTACGGCATCGCCGAACCCCGGGTCGGTCTGCTCTCGATCGGCGAGGAGCCCGGCAAGGGCACCCCGCTCGTGAAGGAGACCTACGGGGTCCTGGCCGCCGAGGGGGCCCTGAGGGCCGCCGGCGGACGCTTCATCGGCAACGTCGAAGGTCGCGACGTGATGACGCCGGACGTCGACGTGGTCGTCACCGACGGGTTCACCGGCAACGTGGTGCTGAAGACCCTCGAGGGCGGCATGCGCACCCTCGTGGGGGCCATCTTCGAGGCCTTCGGTTCCACGCCGGAGACCCAGGCCGCCAGCGAGGTCCTGCTACCGGCCCTGATGCCGCTCTACGGCTCGGTCGACCCCGACAACACCGGTGGGGCCATGCTCCTCGGCGTCGACGGCCTGTGCCTGATCTCCCACGGTTCGTCGTCGGCCACGGCCATCGTGAACGCCGTGCGGGTCGCCAAGGAGCTCCACGACGCCGGGATCACGGACTCGCTCCGGGCCGCCGTCGCCGTCGCCTGACCGCTCGTCGGCCGCACAAGCGCACAAAGTCAGGTTCCCGGTATGATCCGCCGCGAACCGCCCCGCGAGCAGGAGAAAAGGCCATCGTGCCCGCCGAGACCCACGTCGAACGAGGACCCATGGACCGTCAGCAGGTGTTCGAGCTCATCCGCGATCGTCTCGCGGACATCCTCGAGATCGACCCCTCGACCATCGCCGAGGGGCAGAGCTTCGCCGATGACCTCGAGGCCGACTCGCTGGCCCTGATCGAGCTGGTGGAAGCCCTCGAAGAGGAGCTCAGCGAGCGGACCGTCGGGTTCCGCATCGACGACGAGGACCTCGAAGACCTGAAGACGGTCCGAGATGCCGTCGACTACGTCGTCGGCCGGCTGTAGGCGGCCTGCCATCGAGCTCCCGGTTCCTGACCTGGACCGCCTCGTCGAGCGCCTTGGGCTCGACCTCGCTCCCAACCTCCTCGCGCCGGCCCTCGTCCACCGCTCCTGGTGCGCCGAGCACCCCGGGTTCCCGTCGAACGAGCGGCTGGAGTTCCTCGGCGACTCCGTGCTCGGGGTCGTGGTGACCGACCACGTCTACCGCACCCATGCCGAGCTCCACGAGGGCGACCTCACCGAGATCCGCAAGACGGTGGTCAACTCCGTGGCCCTGGCCGAGGTGGCCAGCGAGCTGGGCGTCGGCGCCCACCTGCTCCTCGGCAAGGGCGAGGAGCTCTCGGGCGGGCGGGACAAGCCGTCCATCCTGGCCGACGCCCTCGAGGCCATCATCGGCGCCACCTATCTGGCTGGTGGCCTCGAGGCCGCCCAGGCGCTGGTGCTCGAGATCCTCGGATCCCGCCTGGCCACGGCCCAGACCGACGGCGCCGACCACAAGAGCCGGCTCCAGGAGGTCGTGGCCCACCGCTTCCCCGGCGCCGCGCCCCACTACGAGGTCGAGGCCACCGGCCCCGACCACGCCCGCACCTTCCACGTCACCGTCACCATCGACGGGGAGCCGTACGGCAACGGCTCCGGGCGTTCGAAGAAGCAGGCCGAGCAGGCTGCCGCGCGCGCCGCTCACGACGCACTCGCCGGGCCTTCGGGCAACGGCACCACCGAAACCCTGAGGGAGACCCGCCATGGCTGAACTGCCCGAGCTGGAGACGATCCGGCGCGAGCTGGAGAAGGAAGCCGTGGGCAAGCGCTTCAAGGCTCCCGACGTCACCAGCACCAAAGCCGTCAAGCACAACGGCAACAAGAAGGTGTTCCAGAGCCGCCTCGAGGGCGCCAAGGTGAAGTCGGTCGATCGCAAGGGCCGCCTCCTCGTGGGCAACCTCGACAACGGCGAGGTGCTCGTGATCGACCTCGGTCCGGCCGGTCGGCTGGAGAAGGTGGTGCCCAAGGCCACCGCCCCCAAGGGGACCGCGGTCGTGTTCGCCTTCACCCAGGGCGGCCAGATCCGCCTCGTCGACGCCAGCAACGCCGCCCAGACCTACGTGGTGGCCAGCGATCAGCTGAAGGTGGAGGTGCCCGAGGTGGCCTCGGCCGGGCTCGACCCGGTGGCCGACGCCGTGTCGTGGACCTCCTTCGCCCGGGCCCTGCTGGCCCGGTCGGCCAAGCTCAAGGCCATCCTCATGGATCCCGAGGTGGTGGCGGCCATCGGTCCGATCTACAGCGATGAGATCCTGTGGGAGGCCGGGCTGCGCCACGACCGCACCTCGGACTCCCTGTCTTCCCAGGAGATCCGCCGGCTGTTCCGGGCCCTCGTGGAGACCCTCCACGAGGCCGTCAAGCACCGCGGCACCACGGTGGACGACCACCCGTTCGTCGACCTCTACGGCAAGCCCGGGGGCTACCAGGACGAGCTCAAGGTCTACGCCCGGGAGGGCGAACCGTGCCGGCGCTGCCGGGCGCCGATCGTCAAGGGCCGCTACTCGAACAAGCCGATCTACTACTGCGACGCGTGCCAGGTCTGACCCCTCCACGGGTGCTCCGACCGGTCCCCAGCGACCGCTAACGTCGCCAGGAGTGTTCCTCAAGACCCTCACGCTGAAGGGCTTCAAGTCCTTCGCCGACACCACCAACCTCGAGCTCGAGCCTGGGGTCACGGTGGTGGTGGGGCCCAACGGCAGCGGCAAGTCGAACGTGGTCGATGCCATCGGTTGGGTGCTCGGCGCCCAGGCGCCCTCGGCGGTGCGCTCGCAGAAGATGGACGACGTCATCTTCGCCGGCACCTCCAAGCGCCCGGCCCTGGGGCGAGCGGAGGTGTCGCTCACCATCGACAACTCGGCCGGGGTCCTGCCGATCGACTTCTCCGAGGTCACCCTTACCCGAACCCTCTTCCGGTCGGGCGACAGCGAGTACGCCATCAACGGGGTGCCCTGCCGCCTGCTCGACCTGCAGGAGCTGCTGTCCGACAGCGGCGTGGGCCGCCAGCAGCACGTGATCGTCAGCCAGGGCCAGATCGACGCCGTGCTCAACGCCCGGCCCGAGGACCGCCGTCTCATCATCGAGGAAGCGGCCGGCGTCCTGAAGTTCCGGAAGCGCAAGGAGAAGGCCGAGCGACGCCTGGCCGCCACCGAGGGCAACCTCACCCGGCTCGGCGACCTCCTCCGCGAGGTGCGGCGCCAGCTGCGGCCCCTCGAGCGCCAGGCCGACGCCGCCCGCCGGCACGGTGATGTGGTCGCGGAGCTGCGGGCCGTCAACATCTTCCTCGCCGGGCGAGAGCTCACCACGCTGAAGCGGCGGCTGGCCGACGGGATCGCCGCCCGAGCCGAGCTCACCAACGAGGAGACCCTCCTCCGTCGCAAGCTCAGCGAGCTCGACACCGCGGTGATGGCCGCCGAGAGCGAGCTCAGCCACATCGGGGGCGACGACCTCGGCGACGCGCTCGTCCGCTACGAGTCGCTGCGCGAGCGGGCCCGTGGTCTCGTGGCCGTGCTCACCGAACGCCGTCGCAACATCGAGCGGGAGCGCAACGCGTTCGTCGACCAGGCCGTGATCGCCACCCTCGAGGCCGAGGCCGCCCGCCTGGCTGCTGAGCTGGCTGACGCCGAGCGGGAGACCGGCGAGCTCGAGCCCATGGCTGCCGAGCTGTCGGCCGCTGAGGCGGCCCTCGAGTCGGCCCGCAACATCTACGAGCGGGAGTGGGCCGACGGCGTGCCGGCCCCGTCGGGCCGCGCTGCCGAAGCTCGCGGCGAGCTATCGGCCCTTCGAGCCGGTCTCGACCGCGGCGAGTCGGAGCTGACCCGGGCCCGCACCCGCCTGGCCGGGCTGCAGGAGAAGCTCGAGCGCCTCGACGCCGAGGCCGAGCGCCTGCGCACCGAGGCCGCTGCGGCCGAAGCCGCCGAGGAGCCGCTGGTCGCCAAGCTCACCGCCGCCGAGCAGTCGCGCGTGGCTGCCGAGGCCCAGCTGGCCGCGTCGGAGGAGGCGTTGCGAGACGCCGACGCCGAACGCCACGCCTGGACGGCTCGAGCCGAGGCCCTGTCGTTGGCCCTCGACGAAGCGCGCTCGCGCGCCGGTGCCGAGCGCCTGGCGTCGGTGGCCGGCGTCATCGGCACGCTGCTCGACCTCGTCGACATCGACGACGGGTGGGAAGCGGCGGTGGAAGCCGCCGCGGGGGAGGCCCTGGCGGCGGTGGTCGTCGACGGTGTCGACAACGCCCGCGCCGCGCTCGCCGTGCTGCAGCAGGGGAGCGGCGACGGTCCCATCGCCGGTGCCGTGCTGGCCCTCGGTGCCGCTCGCCCGGCGGTCAGCAACCCAGCCGTCGGCGAAGCCGTGCGCAGCCACGTGCGGGCCACCCGGCCCGACGTGGAGGCACTCCTCGACCAGCTGCTCGGTCACGCCGTGGCCGTCGACGGCGACTGGTCGGCTGCGGTCGACGCCGCCCTGGCGCACCCCGATCTGCTCGTCGTCACCCGCGAGGGCAGCCGCTTCGGCGTGGCCGGGTGGCGGGTGGGCACGCCGTCCACCGGTGCCACCGGTGCCGCCCTCACCGAGGCCCGGGCCAAGGCCGACGAAGCCACCGCAGCGGCGTCGCACGCCGAGGCCAGCCTCCGCGGCGCCCGGTCGCTGTTCGAGGAGGCCCGTCAGCTCGAGGCCGGGCTGGCCCGCCAGCTCGACGAGCACGACGGTCGCCTTACGGCCGCCACCGAAGGGCTGCAGCGGGTCGACGCCGACCGGCGGGACGCCGCCACCGAGCTCGAGGGGCTCCAGGGCCACGCCGACGAGCTGGCCGAGCGCATCGGCCGGGAGCAGGCCCGGGTGCTCGAGCTCGAGCACACCCTGCCCCTCCTGGAAGCCGAAGAGGCCGGCACGGCCGAGAAGGCCCGGGCCATGGCCATCGCCAAGCAGGAGCTCGACGAGCGGGCCGCCGCCACCGGCTCCCTCCGGGCCGACCTCGAGGTCCGGTCGGCCGGCCTGGCCGAGCGGCGGGAGTTCCTCACCAAGCGGGCCGCCGAGGTGGAGGCCCGTCTCGAGGGCTCGATGGAGGCCCGCCGGGAGGCCGAGGTGCGGCGCGCCGACCTCGACGCACGCGAGCACGCCATCGACCGCCTCAACGCCTACGTCGCCGTCCGCCTCGACAAGGTCGAGACCGATCTCGCTGAGCTCCGGGAGCGTCGTCGTCGGCAGAGCGAGGCCCAGCGGGCCGCCGCGGCCCGTCTCGACGGCCTGCGGTCCGAGCGCCAGGAGGCCGAGCGCAAGCTCGAGGAGCTCCGGGAGCGGGCCCGCCGGGCCGAGATCGAGGGCGCCGAGGTCAACCTCCGGCTCGAGACGGCCGTCGAATCCGTCCGCCGGGACCACGACATCGAGCCGGAGGCCGCCATGGCCGCCGAGCTGCCGGAGCTGAAGGAGGGCGTCACGCCCACCGCCCGGGCCCGCGAGCTCGAGCGCGACCTGCGGCTCATGGGCCCGATCAACCCCCTTGCCCTCGAGGAGTACGAGGCCCTGCAGGAGCGCCACACGTTCCTCCAGGACCAACTCGAGGACGTGAAGGGCTCCCGTCGCGACCTGGCCAAGGTGATCAAGGCCATCGACGGCGAGATCGTCGACGTCTTCGCCGGGGCCTTCGCCGACGTCTCCCAGAACTTCGAGCAGCTCTTCCAGACGCTGTTCCCGGGCGGCACCGG
>JALYWQ010000058.1 GCA_030852625.1 Actinomycetota bacterium | reverse complement strand
GGGAGGTTCAGCGACCGCAGGCCCGACTCCGACGCCTCGGCCTTGCGGGCCAGGGTCCACTCGTCCTCGACCCGCTCGTTCGTGTAGGCGTCGATGCCGCCGCCGAGGGCGTAGAAGACGTCCTCGTGCCGCCACACGACGCCCTTCGGCATGCCCGTCGTGCCTCCGGTGTAGATGATGTAGTGGTCGTCGGCAGACCGCTCGCCGAAGTCGCGCTCGATCGAGCGCCCGGCGATGGCGTCGTCGAAGCCCACCGATCCAAGAGCACTGGTCACGTCATCGACGTCGGCACCACTGCCGTCGTCGATGTGCACGAGGTGCTGCAGCAGGGGGAGCGAGGCCCGCACGGCCTGGATGCGCGGCGCCAGCTCCCGGTCGTAGACGAGGGCCTTCAGGTCGGCGTTGTCGAAGAGGTAGCGGAGCTCCTCCTCGACGTACCGGAAGTTCACGTTCACCGGGACGGCCCGCACCTTGTAAGCGGCGATCGCCGCCTCGAGCCACTCCACGCTGTTGCCGCCGTAGACGCCGATGTGGTCGCCGGGCTGGATGCCCTGCTCGACGAAGTGGTGGGCCAGCTGGTTGGCCCGGGCCTCGAGCTGGGAGTAGGTGCGCCGTTGCTCGCCGACGACGAGCACCTCTCGGTCGGCGACGAGGTCGACGGTGTGCTCGAACAGGTCCGCGATGTTGTACGCCACGGGATCTGACGATACGTCAGAAACCAGGTGCTCCGCTGGCGGCTCCGGTCGGGTCAGACTCGCCCCGTGCAGATCGTGCTCGTCGCCGTGTTGGGCGCCGCTGGGGCGCTGGCCCGCTACGGGCTCGGCAGCTGGCTCGGTGGATCGTCGTTCCCATGGACCACGCTCGGCATCAACGTCGCCGGCTGCTTCGTGCTCGGCTGGTTGCTGGTGTGGGGCCCCGACCACCTCGACGAGCGGGTGGCCACCGGCGTGGGCATCGGCTTCCTCGGCGCCTTCACCACGTTCTCCACCTTCGGCGTCGAGTCCCACCGGCTCCTGCGAGACGACCGCCCCGCGGCGGCGCTCACGTACGTCGCGCTGTCCGTCGTCCTCGGCGTCGCAGCCGCCGCGGTGGGGTACTGGGTCGCACGCCGCGCCGCCTGAGACGTCGGGCAGACTGGCGTCGTGCAGCCCCGAGGCGTCCACCACGTGTCGATCAACGTCGACGACGTCCCGGCCGCGCTGGCCTTCTACACCGAGGTCCTCGGCCTCGTGCCGCGGCCCGACCGGCCCGACTTCGGCTTCGGCGGCGCCTGGCTCGACGCCGGCACCCAGCAGGTCCACCTGATCGAAGGGCTGGCCCCGTCGAACCTCGGCCAGCACTTCGCCCTCCTGGTCGACGACCTCGACGCCACCGTCGCAGAGCTCCGAAGCCGGGGCATCGGGGTGAGCGACCCGTCGCCGGTCGGCACCAGCCGCCAGGCATTCCTCACGGACCCCGCCGGCAACGCCATCGAGCTCCACCAGCCGGCCTGATCGCGGCGGGAGAAAGGGCGCAACGAGGCGGCGGCGGGGTCGCCAAGTCGAGCCGTCCGTAGCGGTTACGTGGCTGCTTGCCGGCCGGCTTCTGTTCAGTTGTCAAGGAGCGGGGGTGGTCTCGGCTCGTGGCCGGCGGACCGGTGTTTGGGGGGAAGCTTCTTCGCGGCCCGCCAGGGCGGGTGTGCGACGGCCTGTCGAGGTGGTGCTCGGGGGAAGGGCGCTAATGACGGGCGGCGGGGTTGGCTGGTCGGGCGGTACGTAGCGATTGCGGGGGTTCGGGCATCGGGCGATGGAGGGGTCCTCGGTTGCCCCCGACCTCGTCGGGCCTCGTCCGACGTCGGATTTCGCAGTGTTTAGCGACAATCGCTGGTGGCCCTTCGGGCGGGGGCGCAGGGTCCTGCTAACGACGCCGGGTGTCGGGTCGCTGTGGTGGGCGTCGGACGGGTGCCCCGAGTGGGGCTAGGGACTTCGGGCCGGTGCTGTCGTGGTGGCGTCGGCGAGGGTGCGGCCGGAGGCTTCGTAGGCGTGGCGGAGGAGCTGGGCGAGGTCGTCGAGCTCGTCGTTGGTCATCACCGACGGT
>JALYWQ010000033.1 GCA_030852625.1 Actinomycetota bacterium | reverse complement strand
TCAGCGGGGGCCAGCTTCTCGACCGCTCGCAGCCGGGCGCTGGCGGCGCGCGGGTTGGCGGCCTGCTCGGCGTCGTCAGCCGTCCAGGCGCCGGCCTTGAGGAGCTGGACGGTGGGCTGCTGGTCGGGCGGTGCCGGGAGGTGGGCCGGGCCCATCCACCCGCCGGTGGCGGCGTGGCGGAACCGGGCCTTCACGATCTTGTCCTCACCGGAGTGGTAGGCGAGCACCGCGCACCGACCGCCGGGGGCCAGCGCCTCGAGGGCGGCGTCGACCGAGTCGGGGAGGATGTCGAGCTCCCCGTTCACCGCGATGCGGATGGCCTGGAAGCTGCGCTTGGCCGGGTGGCCGCCGGTGCGGCGAGCGGGGGCAGGGATGGCGTCGCGGACCAGCTCGGCCAGCTCGCCGGTGGTGCGCACGGGGCGGGCCGCCACGATGGCGCGGGCGATGCGGGTGGCGAAGCGCTCGTCGCCGTAGGTGCGGAGCAGGTGGGCCAGCTCCCGCTCGTCGGTGTCGTTGACGATGTCGGCCGCCGTGCGGCCGCGGCTGCGGTCCATGCGCATGTCGAGGGGCGCGTCGTGCCGGTAGCTGAACCCCCGGTCGGCCCGGTCGAACTGGGGTGAGCTCACCCCGAGGTCGAACAGGACGCCGGTGACGGGATCGGTCTGCTGGTGCTGCACGGCGGTGGTCAAGGCGTCGAACCGGGTGTGCACGAGGACTGCTCGGTCGCCGAACGGGGCGAGGCGGGCGGCGGCGGCGGCCAGCGCATCGGTGTCCTGGTCGAGTCCCAGCACCCGGAGGTGCGGGTGGGCCTCGAGGAGGGCCGCTGCGTGCCCGGCGCCGCCGACGGTGGCATCCACCACCCAACCGGCCGGCACCGGAGCGAAGAGGTCGACGATCCGGTCCACCAGCACCGGGTGGTGCTGGAACGGAGCGCCGTCGGTGTCGCCCACCTACAGCCCCCCGGACGGCGAGCGCCCGTCCGGATGTCTCCCCGGGTCGGGCTCGACAGCGAAGGCGGAGAAGGTTCCTTGCATCGTGCCGGCCGGGAGGCTGGAGGGGGGCGATACCCCTCGTGCGTGTTCGGTTGTCGTCTCGCTCCTCTCGGGGTGGTCGGTGGTGGGCTGGACAGATCGGTCGGCGGTGCGCACGGACGGCCTCAGAGGCCGATGGCCCGCACGGCGGAGGTGAGCTCGGTGTCGTGACCGTCGGAGAGCTCGTTCCAGGTCGCGGCGTCCCAGATCTCGGCTCGCTTCATGCGGCCGGTGACGACGACCTCGGTGGTGAGGTTGGCGAAGGTGCGGAGGCGCTGGGGGATGACGATGCGGCCCTGTTGGTCGGGGGTGACCTCGTGGGCGTCGGCGATGAACACGCGAAGGGCGCCGGTGGTCGCCCGGCCACTCTCGATCTCGGCCTCGAGCTGGTCGGCGGCCTTGTCGAAGCCTTCGGGGGTCCAGAGGCCGAGGCAGCCGTCGAGCTTGGCCACCACGCCGGTCTCGCCGAGCTGGGCGCGGATCTTCGACGGCAGGACCATGCGGCCCTTGTCGTCGAGCCCGTGCTCGTAGGTCCCGACGAAGCGGGCCCGCTGCTCTGCCATGGATCGCTGCCTCGGTGCCGAAAAGTGGACGGCGACACCACAGACCCCCGCCTGCGTGCCGCTAGGTGCCACCGTATGCCGCTAGCCCTCCACCGTCAACCAACAGCCCCCACCAACCGCCACGAGCCACCCCCAGGTGCCGCCGAGTGGGCGCGCTTTCACGGCATTTCAATGCGTCCGAGCGATCTCAGCTCAATTACAGGCCGGCGCCACGACTCCCGGACGCGTTTCTGCCCGCCACGCGCCGGGCCGCAGGTCAAGGGCGCAACGAGGCGGCGGCGGGGTCGCCGGCCCGAGCGCTACGTAGCGGTGACGACAGAACAAGGAATCGGTGTGGCTGGTGCACGTCAGGCGTGCAGCTTCCACACCGATTCCTGCTATCACCACCGGTGACACCGCCGCCTACGACTCCAGCAGGGCACCCCGCCGCCGCATCGTTCGCGCCCTTGCCCTTGACCGTGACCTAGCGGCTATCCCAGGTGGTGCAACAGGGCCTCGAGGACGACGTCGGGGTCGAGTGGCACGTGGGTGGCACTGCGGGTCAGGTCCCGTGCACCCTCCGCTCGCTCCTCGTCCGACAGGGCCAGCCGCGCCAGGATCCGGGCCGGGTCCCAGGGGACCGTCGGCATCGAGCACTGGAACCTGGCGCCGGACCTGGTGCGGCGCTGGGAGATGCCGACCAGCTTCTCGCCGGTCGGGGTGACGACCTCACCGGGGCCCAGGCCGGCGAAGCAGACGAGCGGCGACCAGCGGGTCGTCACCATGGCGCCCTCGTGGCGACGGGCCGCGACCCCGAGGTCGGCCAGGGCGGCGACCCATGCGTCGCCCAGCCAGAGGAACGCCCGGCCCACGTCGGGGTCCCACCGGGGATCGGTCGCCGGGAGCAGCACGTCGACCCACAGCTGCGCGCCCGGCTCGACGAGCACCGCTCCCCCGCCGCTGCGCCGTCGGACCACCTCGATCCCGGCGTCGGGCGCCACGACCTCGGGCGACTGGGCGCTGCCGAGCACGAGGGCCGGCTCGGTGGGATCGGCCACCCAGACGGCGCGAGGGAACGGCTCGCCCGGCTCGCGGGCGTGGAACGTGGCCGCCGGCTCCCGGCGCCGGACGACCTCGAAGGTCACGCCGACAGCGTGGTGGGTGTCAGGTAGGGCTGCCAGTGCTCGGGCACCGTGCCGACGGCGACCGTCACCCACGACAGGTCGCGCGGCGCGCACGGGTGGCGGCGCAGCACCATGGACGTCTCGCTCAGGAATCGGTCCCGCTTCCGCACGTTGCAGGCTCGGCACGCCGCCACCACGTTGTCCCAGGTGTGGGGCCCACCTCGGCTCTTCGGGATGACGTGGTCGAGGCTCTCGGCGGCGCCGCCGCAGTACTGGCAGCGGTGGCCGTCACGAGCGAAGACACCTCGCCGGTTGAGCGGCGCCCGGCGGGAGTACGGCACCTTCACGAACTGCCGGAGGCGCACCACCGACGGGACCGCCACCGTGAGGTGCTCGGAGTGGATGGCCTCGCCCGTGTCGTGCAGCAGCTCGGCCTTGTCATCGAGGACGAGCACGACCGCCCGGCGGCTGGCGACCACCCCCAGCGGCTCGTAGGTGGCGTTGAGCACGAGCGAGCGCTGCGAGTCGGTCGGCCGGGTTGCTTCGCCCAGAGGCTCGGCTACAACGCCTCGCGACATCGCCGGAACGTTAGCCAGCCGTTTCGCCGAGCGGGCGGCAGTTCCCGCAGGCGCTACGCCGTGCCTCGGGGGAAGTCGCGGCACCAGCGGAGGTACTCGAGCAGGTCGGACGGGTCGATGGGCTGCTCGCCGGTGCCGCCGTAGATCGTCTCGAGCCGGAACCGGAGGTAGTCGGGCGCCGGGAGTGGGAGGAACGGCGGACGACGCCACCACCCCGGCGCCGCCAGCACGAGCGCCTGGCGCACGGCCGTCCACCACAGGGAGGGGTGGGGCACCAGGGCGACGACGGCCCGCACGGCCCAGCGGAGATCGGTGGTGGCGGGCATCGTGCGGACGGTAGCGGCCGTCATCGCAGCGGATGGCCGATGGCCCGCAGCCCCACGGCCGCTGCCCCCACCAAGGGACCCTCGCCGCCGAGGCCAGCGGGCACCACCCGGGTGCCGGCCGAGAAGGCCAGGCGGGCCGATCGGTCGACCTCGGCCTGGGCGGCGTCGAAGAAGGGGACGCCGAACCCGAGCGCCACCGACCCCGCCACCGTGGCCAGCCGCAGGTCGAGGAGGTTGGCCACGCTCGCCACCGCCCGCCCCACCAGCATCCCGGCCCGGACCCGTTCGGCCTCAGGCGCTTCCGCCGCGGGCCGGCCGGTGCGCAGGGCGATGGCCGTGCCCGACGCCTCGGCCTCGAGGCACCCCTGCGCTCCGCAGGCGCACAACCGGCCGTCGGGCTCCACGATCAGGTGCCCGATGTGCCCGGCGTTGCCGTCCTCGCCGTCGAGGAGCCGCCCGTCGAGCACGATCCCGCCGCCGACGCCGGTCGACACGACCATGGCGAGGTAGTCGTTCACGCCCTGCGCTGCGCCTCGCCAGCCCTCGCCGAGGGCGAGGGCCTTGGCGTCGTTGTCCACCGCGACCGGCAGGCCCAGGTGCCCGGACAACCGGTCGCGCAGCGGGAAGTCGCGCCAGGCCGGGATGTTGAGCGGGGACACCAGCTCCCCGCCGCTCCGCATCGGCCCGCCGCAGCCCACCCCGCACACCTGCTCTTCGCCCTGCCGGACCTCGTCGACCAGACGGGCGAGCACCGCGAACAGCTCGTCGGCATCGGTCATGGCCGGCGTCGGGGCCGACGCGCGGGCGAGCAATCGCCCGTCGAGATCGACCCGTCCGACCGCGAGCTTCGTGCCGCCGACGTCGACGGCGAGGATGGGTCCCACGGCCGGGGAACCTACCGGCCGGGCTCGCCGCGGCGTGGGTGGCGGACTCGTCCCCTACCCTGGCGCAGTGGCCAGCAGGCAGACCTCTTCGCGCACCGCGACCTTCTCCGACTACTACGCCGACCTCCTCGCCAACATGGAGCAGGTCATCCAGGGCAAGCCCGAGGTCATCGATCTCGTGCTGCTCTGCCTCGTGTCGAACGGGCACCTCCTCATCGAGGACGTGCCCGGCGTCGGCAAGACGAGCCTGGCGAAGGCGCTCGCGGCATCCATCGACGGCACCTTCGGTCGGGTGCAGTTCACCCCCGACCTCCTCCCGAGCGACGTCGTGGGGCTCACGGTGTTCAACCGCAACTCGAGCAAGTTCGAGTTCCGGCCCGGCCCGGTGTTCAGCAACATCGTGCTGGCCGACGAGGTGAACCGGGCCTCGCCGAAGACGCAGTCGGCCCTGCTCGAGGCCATGGCCGAGTCGCAGGTCACCGTCGACGGCACCACCTACCAGCTGAGCGATCCGTTCATGGTGATCGCCACCCAGAACCCGATCGAGCACGAGGGCACCTACCCGCTGCCCGAGTCGCAGCTCGACCGGTTCCTCATGCGGGTGTCGGTGGGCTACCCGAGCCCCGAGGCCGAGCTCCAGATCCTCGACACCCACGGCGACCACGACGCGCTGGCCGACGTCGGTCCCGTGCTCTCGGCCAGCCAGGTCGCCCGCCTCGAGGCCGCCGCCCGGGAGGTGCACGTGGCGCCGGGCCTGAAGGGGTACCTCGTCGACCTGGCCAACGCCTCCCGTCGCCACCCGTACCTCGCCCTCGGCATGTCGCCCCGCGCCACGCTCGCCCTCCAGCGGGTGGCCCGGGCCCGAGCCGCGTCGCAGGGCCGCAACTACGTGCTGCCCGACGACCTGAAGGAGCTGGCCGAGCCGGTGCTCGCCCACCGCCTCCTCGTCACCCCCGAGGCGCAGCTGCAGGGCATCACGGCCACGGACGCCCTCGGCGAGGTGCTGCGAAAGGTCCCGGTACCGCTCGGGGCAGCGCGGTAGCTCGTGCTCACCCGGCAAGGGTGGCTGCTCGGCATCGGCGCCATCATCCTCGGTGTCGGCGGCAGGGTCCTGGGCCTCGTCGAGCTCATCGCCCTCGGGGTGGTGGCCGCCGCCCTCCTCATCGGCTGCCTCATCCTCGTTCGCAGCAGCCGCCTCGAGCTGAGCGTCGGTCGGGTCCTGCACCCGAGCCGCGTCCACGTGGGCTCGCCGAGTCGGGTGGAGCTCACCGTGCGGAACCAGCGCAAGCGGGCCACGCCGGTGCTCCGCCTGCGTGACGACGTGTCGGGCACCCGCGGCGCCGACCTCCTGGTGCCCCCGCTGGCGCCCAACGAGCGGACGGTGGCCGCCTACCGCCTCCCCACCGACCGCCGGGGCCTCGTGCGGGTGGGCCCGCTCAAGGTCGTCGTCGGCGACCCGTTCGGCCTGGCCACCGTGGCCACCGTCGGTGCGCCGGCCGTGCAGCTCACCGTGCTGCCCCGGGTGGAGGACATCGAGCCGCTCCCCCGCACCTCCGGGCCCGACCCGCAGGCCGGCGTCCGCCGCATGAACGCGGTGGGCCGCCACGGCGACGAGTTCTACGCCCTGCGGCCCTACACCGTGGGCGACGACCTGCGCCGGGTGCACTGGCCGTCGTCGGCCCGCACCGACGACCTCATGGTCCGCCAGAACGAGGAGCCGTGGCAGCACCGCACCACCGTGCTGCTCGACGTTCGGACCTCGGCCCACGACGACGACTCCCTCGAGCTGGCGGTGTCGGTGGCGGCCAGCGTGATCATGGCCACCGCCCACCGGGAAGACCTCCTGCGGCTGATGACCACCGACGGGTACGACAGCGAGCACAGCACCGGGATGGAGCACACGCAGTCGATCCTCGAGCACCTCGCGGTGGTGCCGGCCAGCGGCGGCGCCAGCCTGCGCCGTTCGGTCGAGGTCCTCCAGCAGCAGGGTCGGGGCGGGGCGCTGGTGGTCGTGCTGGCCGCCGTGCCCGACGACGACCTCGTGCTCGTCAACTCCCTGCGGCACCGCTTCGGCTCCCTCACCGTCGTGCACCTCGACCGGTCGGCCTGGGACCGGGAGGCACCCGTGGGCGCCGCCACCGCGGCCTCGGCCACCACGCTGCGGGTGTCGCGCGACGCGCCGTTCCGCACCGCGTGGAACGGCTACGTGCGGGCCCGCCGGGGGCGTACCGCCGGCGTGGGGGCCCTCCGATGAGGAACGACCGCGCCATCACCGTGGCCGCCGAGATCAGCCTGCTGCTCGTCACCCTGGCCGCCATCGTCGGGATGCACCGGCTGTTCGCCGACGGCGACTGGCTGGTGCCGCTCGTCGTCAACGGGATCGCAGCCCACGCGCTCGTGGCCCTCCTGCGCCGGCAGGGCATCTCCCTCGGTCTCAGCGCGCTGCTCACCGTGGTGGGCGCGGCGATGGTGGTCACGTGGGTGTCGTACTGGTCGACCACCACGGTCGGCATCCCCACCGGCACCACCCTCGATGCCATCCGGGCCGACTTCGACTCCGCCTGGACGCTCTACAAGGACGTGGTGGCACCGGCCCCGGTCGCAACCGGGTTCGTCGTGGCCAGCGCCCTCGCCGTGTGGGCCATCGCGTTCGTGGCCGACTGGGCCGCCTTCCGCCTGTGGGTGCCGTTCGAGGCCACCCTCCCGGCCGGCACGTTGTTCCTCTTCACCGCCCTGCTCGGCGCCGAGCACGGCCGGGCCGCCGCGGCCGGCATCTACGCCGCCGCCCTCATCGGGTTCCTCCTGCTGCACAAGGTCGCCCGCCAGGAGGTCACCAGCCACTGGGTGAGCGAGCGGCGCACCGACGGGCGCCGGTCGTTGCTCGTCGCCGGCGGCAGCCTCGGGGTGCTGGCGGTGCTGGTGGGCACCGTCGTCGGCCCGAACCTGCCCGGGGCCGACTCCCCCGGCGTGCTCGACCCGCGCGACCTCAACGAGGAGGACAACTCCCGCGTCACGGTGAGCCCGCTCGTCGACATCCGATCCCGCCTCGTCGACCAGTCGAACCTCGAGGTCTTCACCGTGCAGTCGAGCGCCCGGGCCTACTGGCGGCTGACGGCGCTCGAGCGCTTCGACGGCCGCATCTGGTCGTCGAGCGGCAGCTACAGCAAGGCCGACAACAGCTTGCCGGAGGCCGTCCGCACCGACGTGGCCCGGGAGGACATCGAGCAGCGCTACACGATCGCCGCCCTGTCGGCGATCTGGCTCCCCAGCGCCTACGAGGCGCGGGGCTTCCGCACCGAAGCCGACGTGGAGGCCCGCTACGACGAGGACTCCTCCACCCTGATCGTCGACAACTCCGTGCCCACGAGCGACGGCCTCACCTACGAGGTGACCTCCGCCGCGCCCCGGTTCGACGCCGCCGAGCTGGCCGGCGACGACGACCCGCCACCCGGCAACATCGCGGAGGACTACCTCGAGCTGCCCGACGACTTCAGCCTCGCCGTGCGCAACCTGGCCCAGGAACTGGTGGCCGGCCAGACCACGCCGTACGCCCGGGCCCTGGCCATCCAGAACCACCTGCGCACCTTCACCTACGACCTGACCGTGCCGGCCGGCCACAGCGGCAACGTGCTCGAGCAGTTCCTCTTCGAGACCCAGCGGGGCTACTGCGAGCAGTTCGCCGGGTCCTTCGCCGCCATGGCCCGCTCCGTGGGGCTGCCGTCGCGCGTGGCGGTCGGGTTCACGCCGGGCGACGTCGACCCCAACGACCCGTCGCTCTTCCGGGTACGCGGCGAGCACGCTCATGCCTGGCCCGAGGTGTACCTCGAGGGCGCCGGTTGGGTGCCGTTCGAGCCCACCCCGGGCCGTGGGATGCCGAGCGCCGAGTCCTACACCGGTGTCCCCGAGGCCCAGGCCGCCGCCGGGCAGCCCAACGACGCGGTCGAGACGGAGCCGACCACGCCGAACACGTCAGCGCCGGGCACCGACGGCGAGACGGCCCCGCCCGAGCAGAGCGAGCAGCCCACCGGGGGTGAGGAGCAGGCCGGCGGCGACGAGGAAGCCGGGCCCGACTCCAACCTCGAGCGCTTCGTCACCGACCCCGCCCGGCGAGCCATCCCGTGGGTCCTGGTGGTGATCGTGCTCTACGCCGCCGGCGTGCCGGCCCTCCTGCTCCTGCAGCGTCGCCTCCGACGGCGGCGGGCCACCACGCCCGACGACCAGATCGCCCTGGCGTGGACCGAGGCCAGCGAGGAGGCCGCCCTGGTGGGCTTCACCTCACGGTCGAGCGACACCTACGCCGAGCGGGCCCGGCACCTGGCCGACACCGTGCCGCCCGCCGCGGATGAGGCCCTCCACCTCGCCCGCCTGATCGAGGCCGCCCACTACACGCCCGAGGGGGCGCCCCCCACCGCGGTCGACGAGGCGTGGCACGACAGCTCCGCCGTGCAGCGCTCGGCCAGGAGCCTGGCGTCGTGGCGCAGCCGGGTCCTCCGCTGGCTCGATCCCCGTCCGCCGCTGCGGACGTGGCGGGCCGAGCGCGTCGCCGGCCAACGTCGCATCACCACCGTGCCCACCGCCGAGCGCGGCACCGAGCACACCACCGAGCGGGTCCTGGTGACGGCCGGCGCCCCCGAGGATCCCCTCGAGTAACCCCCGCCGTCAGTCTTCGGTGCGGCGGAAGCGCTCTCGCATCTTGCCCTTGGCGCCACCGATGGCATCCCGGAGCCCGGCGGCCCGCATCGAGCGGGTGAGCTGGTCGAGCCCGTGCTTGCCGAGCTTCCGGAGGTTGCGCTCGAAGTAGAGGGCGCAGGCCAGCATCAGCAGGAAGCCGCCGAAGGCGAGCAGGAAGCTGGTGGACAGCGTGGCCACGAGGAAGACGACGCCGGCCACGAACCCGAGGCCCGACCACTTCATCCGCCGCAGCGTGTAGTGCGTGAGCGTGGATTCCCCGACGCCGCGCGCGAACTCAGGGTCGTCGGCATAGAACTGCTGCGCTATCTCGCTGAGGATGCGTTCTTCGTCCTCGGAAAGCGGCACGGTGCCTTCCCCTTCGAGCTGCCTTGGGGCCCATCTTTCCACAGGCCCCTTGGATCGACAACGCGGCCCAACCACTGGCGACCGAGGTCATCCCCGACTCACGGCCGGGGATCGGCGGGACCCCACTGTTGATCCCCGCGCCGCTTGATCCGTATCCCCTCCGGCCCGGCGAGGGTGGCCGGCACGATGGCTTCGGCCCCGAACTTCTGCCGGATGGCGTCGATGGCGCTGGTGGCCTCGTCCCACGACGGGGTCTCCACGTCGTCGAGGCTGAGCTGGCGAGCTGACTGGTCGGCCAGCTGGCTGACGTGGATGCCGAGCAGCCGCACGCCCGAGCTGGGGTCGACCTTGGCCAGCAGCCCCGACGCGGCCCGGATCACGTCGGGCCCGGTGTCGACCGCCGTCGGCAGGGTGATCGAGCGGGTGATGGTGCGGAAGTCGTTGAACCGCACCTTGATCGTGATGGTGCGCCCGGACATGCCCGCGGCCCGGAGCCGGGTGGCCACCGAGTCGCCCAGCTTCACGAGCTGGTGGTGGAGGGTGTCGAGGCTGTGGTGGTCGTGGGCGAAGGTCTCCTCGTGACCGATCGACTTGGCCCTTTGGTGGGGCACGACATCACGGTCGTCGCGGGCCCAGGCCAGGTTGAACAGGTGCGAGCCGCTGGCGGCGCCGAGGGCATGGCGGGCGGCGTCCTCGTCGAGGGCGGCCAGGTCGGCGATGGTGCGGACGCCGATGCGATGGAGCCGTTCGAGGGTCTTGGGCCCGACGCCCCACAGCGCCTGCACCGGCAGCGGATGGAGGAAGGCCAGCTCCTCCCCCGGCTCCACGACCTTCACGCCGATGCCCGGCTCGGGCCCCCGCCGGCCGACCTTGGGCTTGGCCGCCTCTGACGCCAGCTTGGCCAGGAACTTGTTCGGCGCCACCCCCACCGAGCAGGCCAGGCCCTCCTGGTCGAGCACCCGCTGCCGGACGAGGCGCCCGATGGTGGGCCCGTCGCCGAGCAGCCGCCGGGCACCGGTGACGTCGAGGAACGCCTCGTCGAGCGACAGGGCCTCCACCAGTGGGGTGACCGACTCGAAGATGTCCATGATCCGGCGGCTCACCGCCGCGTAGTGGGCGTGGTCGCCGTCGAGGAACACGGCGTGGGGGCAGAGCCGTTGGGCCCGCACCGACGGCATGGCCGAGTGCACCCCGAAGGCCCGGGCCTCGTAGCTGGCCGCCGCCACCACGCCGCGAGCCCCGGCCCCACCGACGATCACCGGCTTGCCCCGCAGCTCCGGCCGGCGGAGCTGTTCGACCGACGCATAGAACGCGTCCATGTCGACGTGCAGGATCGTGCGGAGCGCCACCAGAGCTGAGCCTACGGCGAGGGTGTGACGGGCCCGACGGCCTGCGTCGAGGACCTCAGGACTCGGCGCGGGTGACCACGACG
>JALYWQ010000397.1 GCA_030852625.1 Actinomycetota bacterium | reverse complement strand
GCTCCGGGTCCAGCTCCCCGAGCGGGTGGCCGTGCGCCTGGCCCACCTGCGCCATCGCTGGGGCATCGGTGCCACCCCGCCCGAGCTGCTCCCGTTCCTGGTGCACCCCTGGGTGGTGGCCAACGACCGGCTGAAGGCCGACGGATGGACCCCGGCCTCCACCAACGAAGAGGCCTTCGTGGCCAGCCACAAACCCGGCCCGTGGCAGACGCTCAGCCCGACCCGTCGCCAGGAGCTCGCGCTCGGCGTGGCCGGCGCCACCATCGTCGGCGCCGTCGCGGCTGCGGTCGTGGTGGTGCGGCGACGACGTCGCCGGTAGCCGTCAGCCGGCCGGTCGCTCGTCGAGCTCGATGCGCTCGCGCTGGCGGCGCCCGTCCCGCCAGTAGGTGATCTCGACCGAATCGCCGGGCTCGTGGTCCCGCAGCTCGACCACCAGGCCCTGGATCGACTCGATGTCGTGGCCGTCGACGTTGGTGATCACGTCGTCGGCGTCGAGCCCGGCGGCGGCCGCGGGACTGCCGTCGTGCACGTCGCGCACGATGGCGCCCCCCTGCACACCGAGGGCGTCGGCCCCCTCGTCGGGGAGCGTGGTGCCCTCGATGCCGAGCCAGCCGCGGGTCATGCGACCGTGGGCGACGATCTGGCCGGCCACCCATCGGGCCACGTCGATCGGGGTGGCGTAGGCGACCCCGCGGTCGGACCCGCCGGCGGCGGCGCTGGTGATGCCGATCACGGCGCCGGCGGCATCGACGAGAGCGCCGCCGGAGCAGTTGCCCCACACCGGGGAATCGGTCTGGATGAGGCCGTGGAGCATCTGGTCGGGGCCCTGGGCCGAGCTGCCGAGTGCGCTCACCACGCCCGTGAACACCGTCGGGTCGCCGTGGTCGGACTGCGACGACCCCAACGCCACGGCGGTGGCGCCCACCTCCAGGTACTTGGCGGTGCCGAGGACCGCCACGGGGTAGTCCCCGCCGTCGAGGTCGACCACGGCGAGGTCGGTGAGGGGGTCGGTGCCGACGAGGCGGCCCTCGAGCTGGCGCCCGTCGCTCAGCCGCACCCGCAGCGCGTCGGCGTCACGAACCACGTGGGCACTGGTGAGCACGAGGCCGTCGTCGCGGAACAACACGCCCGATCCGGTGCGCCGGTCGGCCCCGTCGGCGTCGATCCGGACGATGGCCGGTTCGAGCCGCTTGGTCACCTCGGTCACCCCGAGGTCGCCGCGGACCATCGGCACCGAGACGATGGGCTCGAGGGCCACCTTCTGGACCACGTCGTTGTCCACGCTGCGGGGTGACACGAACCCCACGAGGGCGATCAGCCCGGCCGTGAGGACGGCCCCGGCGAGGGCCGAGGTGAGGGCCACGGTACGGAGGTTGGGCCCGGTGCGGTCGGCCACGAGGGGCCGCACCGGCCCGCCGGCGAGGCCTCCGTGCTCCCGCAGCTCCGACGGATGGCGCCACAAGCGATCGTCCGGCGGCAACGGCGGGCCGAAGCCGGCTTCGTCCTCGCTGTCGTCGTCGTCGGGGCCCATCGCCGCAGAACGGTAGTTGGGACGCCTCCCGGATCGACCGCGGGCACGTACCATGAGCGGATGCACGAGCGGCGAACTGCTGCGCCCCCGGCGGGCGACGACTGGATCGCGCTCTTCGTCGACCCCCTCCCGATGGCC
Source organism: Actinomycetota bacterium (assembly GCA_030852625.1). GTDB lineage: Bacteria > Actinomycetota > Acidimicrobiia > Acidimicrobiales > VFJN01 > VFJN01. The sequence continues at coordinate 2,315 of JALYWQ010000397.1, read as the reverse complement.
GAGGCGACGGCCTGGGCGGTCCTCCCGTCGTGCGGCGCGGTCGTCAGCTTCGCCGGCACAGCTCGCGATCACGCCGAGGGACGGCCCGACGTCCACCTCCTCGAGTACGAGGCCTACGAGGAGCACGCCGTGCGCCGCATGCAGGAGCTGGCCGCCGAGGCGCGCCGGCGCTGGCCCGAGCTCGGCCGGCTGGCGCTGATCCACCGCACTGGTCCCGTCGCGGTCACCGAGGCCGCCGTCGTGGTCGTGGCCTCGGCTCCCCACCGGGGGGAGGCCTTCGAGGCGGCCCGCTTCGCCATCGACGAGCTCAAGCGCACCGTGCCGATCTGGAAGCGGGAAGCGTGGGCCGGTGGCGAGAGCTGGGGCCTGGAGCCGCAGCACCTCACGTCGGTCGGGGCGACCGGGCCCGAGGGTGGCCCATGAGCGCGCTGATCTTCCTCCTCGTCGTGCTGGTGCTCTCGGCCGCCGGGTCGCTCGTGCTCTGGCTCCGGCACCGCCAGCCGGTGCGGTTCGACTCCGGCATCCGCGACTTCCAGCGCGAGATGCAGGCCTTGGCCCCTCCTGACGAGGACAGCGACCGCAACGGGAACCGGTAGCCGACGTGGCTCGGGATCTCGCCATCGACCTCGGTACGGCCAACACGCTGGTCTACGAGCGCGGCCGGGGCATCGTCCTCAACGAGCCAACCGTGATCGCCCTGAACGAACGCACCCAGGAAGTGCTGGCCATGGGCCACGAGGCCTGGCAGATGATCGGGCGCACGCCGGGCTACATCGTGGCCGTGCGTCCCCTGCGCCAGGGCGCCATCACCGACTTCGACATCACCCAGCGGATGATCCGCCTGCTCCTCCACCGGGTGGGCGTCAACCGCTTCAACCGGCCGAGGGTGGTGATCTGCGTCCCGTCGGCCATCACGGAGGTCGAACGCCGGGCCGTCATCGAGGCCGCCCGGCGGGCCGGCGCCGCCGAAGCGCAGCTCATCGAGCAGCCCATGGCCGCGGCCATCGGAGCCGGCCTCCCGATCCACGAACCGTTCGCCAACATGGTGGTCGACGTCGGCGGCGGCACCTCCGAGACGGCCATCATCTCCCTCGGCGGGGTCGTGGCCCTGAAGGCGGTCCGGGTCGGCAGCTTCGACATCGACGCCGCCATCACCGCCTTCGTCCGCCGGGAGTACGGGATCGCCATCGGCGAACGCACCTCGGAGGAGATCAAGATCGCCATCGGCTCGGCGGCGCCGGTGCGTGACGAGATGAAGGCCGAGGTGCGCGGGCGCGACCTCATGAGCGGCCTCCCGAAGACGGTGATCCTCTCGCCCGACGAGGTCCGGCGGGCCATCGACGAGCCGGTCACGGCGATCGTCGACTCGGTGGTGCAGTGCCTCGGGATGAGCCCACCCGAGCTGGCCCAGGACCTCATCCTCAACGGCGTGAAGCTGGTCGGCGGCGGTGGGATGCTCGCCGGCCTCGACCAGCGGCTGGCCAACGAGAGCGCCATCCCGGTGCAGCTCGTCGACGCCCCCCTCGAGTGCGTGGTCCTCGGGGCCGGTCGCTGCATCGAGTCCTACGACTCGCTCAAGGTGATGTTCATGGGCGGCAACCGCTAGGTCGTCCTCGTCGCCGGCCGGCCTCGCTTCGCTCGGCTTCGACCGCCGCTCCTAGATTGCGGCTCGTGGACTCCCCCCGTGCTCTCATCGCCTCTGCTGGTGCCGCGTTGTTGGAGGAGCGGCGTCAGCTCACGATGGAGGAGCTGACCGCGCTGGCCTCCTTGCCGGACGACCAGGTGCCGGCCCTCGCCGCGCTGGCCCACGAGGTGCGCCTGGCGTGGTGCGGCCCGGAGGTCGAGGTGGAGGGGATCCTGTCGGCCAAGACCGGCGGGTGCCCGGAGGACTGCCACTTCTGCTCGCAGTCGTCGCAGTTCGAGACCGTGGTGCAGGCCACGCCGTTCCTCGACCGTGAGGAGGTGCTGGCCGCAGCGCGGGAGACGGCGGCCATCGGCGGAGCCACCGAGTTCTGCATCGTGCTCGCGGTCCGGGGTCCGGACGAGAAGACGATGGAGCGCCTGGAGGAGCTCGTCCCCGCGGTGCAGGCCGAAACCGGCCTCAACGTGGCGGTGTCGGCGGGGATCCTCACGGAAGCCCAGGCCGCTCGCCTGGCTGCCGTGGGCACCCACCGGTACAACCACAACCTCGAGACGGCCCGGTCGTTCTTCCCCAACGTGGTCACCACCCACGAGTGGGAGGAGCGCTTCGACACGTGCCGCCTCGTCCGCGAGCACGGGATGGAGCTGTGCTGCGGTGCCCTCCTCGGCATGGG
>JALYWQ010000031.1 GCA_030852625.1 Actinomycetota bacterium | reverse complement strand
CGCCGAGGCCGTGCTGAGCCCGTCCGCCGGCACCTTGCCCACCGTGGTGGTGAGGTGCCCGTAGGCCCGCTCGAGCGCCGTTGCTCCGTCCATTGCCAGCTCCTTCCGGGGCCGGGCGCCGCCGCCTCAGCCGTCCCCGCATCATCACCGTTGACGCCGGGGAGCACATCCGTGCCACCACGGATGACGGGCCGGGTTCGCTGCTGGGCGTCAGGCCGCGAGGTCGGCGTACTCGGGGTGCAGCTCGAGGAACTCGGCCACGAACCAGCAGGCCGGCACGACCTTCCGACCCGACTGCCGCACGTCGTCGAGGGCGCCCTGGACGAGCTGCTCGCCGACGCCTTCGCCGCGACGGGACGGGACGACGACCGTGTGGGGGAAGACCACGGTGTTGCCGGTGATCCGGTAGTCGGCCACGGCGATGAGCTCGCCGTCCTCGAGGGCCTCGTAGCGACCGCGATCTTCTGCGTTCCGAACGGTGATCATGCTTCGGGTCTACCCGCATCGACGCGTTCCCCTACCTGCACGGCGTGAGAGGCTGGGGGCATGCGCACCGAGCGGGAGCGGCTGGCCGGCCGGGTGCAGTTCTGGCTCACCGTCGTCACCGTGCTGACGAACCTGGTGGGCGCCGTCGTGGTGTTCGCGCTCCTCCTGTTCGTCATCCCCCGTCCGGACGGCACGACCGTGGGCATCGCCAACATGATCGGGGTGCCCGTCTACATCGGGTTCGCGCTCGTGGTCGGTGCGGTGTGGGGCACCCGCCGCCTGCTGCCCCTCCTGGCGTGGATCGAGGAGGAGCGGGCCCCCACGACCAAGGAGCAGCGGACCACGCTGCGAGCGCCCGTGCACCTGCTCGTGGTGGAGGGCGCTCTCTGGTTGGGCGGCGCGGTGATCTTCGCCGTCATCAACGGCCTGCGGGACGTGGAGCTCATCCCGCCGGTGGCCTTCACCGTGCTGATCGGCGGCGTCACGACCAGTTCGGCGGCCTACCTGCTCAACGAGCGGGCCCTGCGGCCGGCGGCGGCCATCGCCCTGTCGTCGAACCCGCCCGACCGGCCGCTCGTGCCGGGCGTGACGGCCCGGTCGATGTTGGCGTGGCTGCTCGGCTCGGCCATGCCGGCGCTGGGGTTGATCGCGGTGGCCATCTTCACGTTGGCCGGGCGTGAGGTGTCGTCCGACCGGCTGGCCATCACCATCCTCGGACTGGGCGGCATCTCGATCGCCGTCGGCCTGCTCACCACCGCGCTGGCGGCCCGAGCAACGGCGGCCGCCGTGCAGTCGGTCCGGGAGGCGCTGACGGGCATCGAGGCGGGCGATCTCGACGTTCGCACGCCGGTGTTCGACGGCACCGAGGTGGGCCTGCTCCAGGCCGGCTTCAACCGGATGGCGGAGGGCCTGGCCGAACGGGAGCGGATCCGTGACCTCTTCGGGCGCCATGTCGGCGAGACGGTGGCCGAGTCGGCCATCGAGGGCGGCAGGGAGCTCGGCGGTGAGGTGCGGGAGGTCGGGGTCGTGTTCGTGGACGTGATCGGCTCGACGAGCCTGGCCGCCACCCGACCGGCCACCGAGGTGGTCGACGTGCTCAACCGGTTCTTCGCCGTCGTCGTCGAGGTGGTCCACCGGCACGGCGGGATCGTCAACAAGTTCGAGGGCGACGCCGCGCTGGCCGTGTTCGGGGCCCCGGTCCCGCTCGCCGATCCGGCGGGGTCGGCGCTGGGCTGCCTGCGAGAGCTCGGTCCGGCCCTCGCGGAGCGGGTTCCGGAGTGCGCGGCGGGCGCCGGGGCGTCGTTCGGAGCTGCGGTGGCCGGCAACGTCGGCGCCGAGGAGCGCTACGAGTACACGGTGATCGGCGATCCGGTGAACGAGGCCGCCCGACTCACCGAGCTGGCCAAGGACGTGCCCGGCCGCATCGTCGCGTCAGGGGCGGCCGTCGACGCGGCGGATCCGTCCGAAGCCGCGTGCTGGGACCTCGGCGAGGAGGTCCTGCTCCGCGGACGGACGGCGCCCACCCGTCTGGCCCATCCGGCTCGGTGGTGAGGTAGGCCCCGGTCAGCCCGTGGTCGACGGCGCGGCCATCGTGGAATCGGGGTTGCGCCAGTCGGTCGACACGAACCGGTGGCGGATCAGCCAGCGGTCGCCGTCGGGCTCGAACTGGTCGCGGTAGCGGCCGTGGTGGTCGAGGCCGATGTCGGTGAAGACGGTGAAGTAGCTCTCCACCCGCGCCGCCGCCGGCGTGAGCTCGACGAAGCGGATGTTGGTGACGTTGTGGCGGACGATGGTCACCGCACCGGTGCTGCCCGACCGGCGCTCCGCACGTCGGGCCTCGTCGTCCCCGCTGCTCGAGCCGCCCCCGAGCAGGTCGACGATCGCAGCCCGGCCCTCGAACCGGCCTCGGGTCTTGATCTCGAGCACGCCGTCCTCGAAGAAGGCCGCCGCCAGGTCCTCGAGCCGGAAGGCGTCGCCGGACCACGTGTACTGCGCCAGCGTGTCCCGGATCCGCTCCCGAGCTGTGAGCTCCCACGCGTCCATCACGCGTCGGACCTTAGGGGCCGAGGTGGCGCATGAACCGGGCTGACCAGTCCATGAGGTTGGTGGGCACGAAGTAGCCCGCCTCGTCGTTGATGACGTCCCACCGCGCGGCGACGTCCTCAACCGTGGGCGGACTGCCGTCGTGGAGGTAGCCCTCGGTGGAGGCGAGGAACAGGCGGGAGAACCGCCCGGCGCCGGCGACGTAGATCTCACCGCTCACGGGGCAGTCCTCGTGGGCCAGGAAGGCGGCCATCGGCGCCACCAGCTCGGGGGCCATCGACGTGTCGCCGTCGGCCGGCGG
>JALYWQ010000014.1 GCA_030852625.1 Actinomycetota bacterium | reverse complement strand
GCGGTGCGGCGGCGGCCGAGCAGGCCAACGCCCGGTTCGCCGCCGACGGCGGGACGGGTGTGGTGCTGCGCTTCGCCCAGTTCTACGCCGACGACGCCTCGCACACGGTGGCCTTCAACAAGCTCCTGCGACGGCGGCTCAACCCGTTCATCGGCCCCGGCGAGAACTACATGTCGTCGATCCACGCCGAAGACGCCGGCGCCGCCGTCGTGGCGGCCCTCGACGCCCCGACCGGGATCTACAACGTGGGCGACGACGAGCCCGTCACCCGGCGCGAGGCGGGCCGGATCGCAGCGAGCCGGCTCGGCAAGGGACGCCCGTTCACCACGCCGGGGTGGGCGCTGAAGCTGATGGGCGACGCGCCGCTGCTCGCCAAGTCCCTACGGATCTCCAACATGGCCTTCAAGGCGGCCACCGGGTGGGCGCCTTCTCACCCGTCGATCCGCGATGCGTGGCCGGTGACGGCGTGACGGTGCTACGCCGGGTCGCCCTCGTCGTGGTGGCCGCCGGCGCCGGGGTCGTCGGCGTGTGGGCCCAGGCCTTCCCGCTGTCGTTCTACGACGACTTCCCGGCCATGGGGCGGGTGTGGGTGGCCGTCGACGGCCCCTACAACGAGCACCTCGTGCGCGACGTCGGCGGACTCCAGCTGGCGCTGGCCTTCACGGCGGTGCTGGCCCTCGTCACCGGGAGCGTCCTCCTCGCCAGGGCCGCCGGCGCCGGCGCCCTCATCTCGGGCGTCCCGCACCTGCTGTACCACGCCACCCACCTCGACCCCTTCGACACCACCGACTCCGTGACCATGCTGGTGGCCCTGACAGCCGCCGCCCTCGCCGGCCTGTTGGCAGTCCTCCCCGACCGAGCGCCGGCGCCGGCGGCTACGAGGTGAGGGCTTCGACGATGTGGTCGATGCAGCGGGTGAGCTGGGCGATGTCGTCGGGGTCGATGGCCGGGAAGAGGGCGACGCGGAGCTGGTTGCGGCCCAGCTTGCGGTAGCTCTCCGTGTCGACGATCCCGTTGTCGCGCAGCACCTTCGACACCGTGGGGGCGTCGACCACTGCAGCGTCGAGGTCGATGGTGGCCACGACGTGGCTGCGCTGCTCGGGGGCGGTGACGAACGGGGTGGCGTAGCTCGACGCCTCCGCCCAGCCGTAGATCGTCTCGGCGCTTTTGTCGCAGCGCGACGCGGCCCAGTGGAGGCCGCCGTTCTGGTTGATCCAGTCGACCTGCTGGTTGGCGAGGAACACCGTGGCGAGGGCCGGGGTGTTGTAGGTCTGGTCCTTGCGGCTGTTGTCGAGCGCGATCTTGAGGTCGAGCGACGCCGGCACCCAGCGATCCGAGGCTGCGATGCGCTCGATCCGCTCGACGGCGGCCGGCGACACCGCCGCGAGCCACAGCCCGCCGTCGGAGGCCAGGCACTTCTGGGGGGCGAAGTAGTAGACGTCGACCTCGTTGGGGTCGAACCGGAGACCGCCGGCGGCCGAGGTGGCGTCGACCAGCACGAGGCCGTCGGCGCCGGCGGGCCGCTCGATGGGCATGGCCACGCCGGTGGAGGTCTCGTTGTGGGTGAGGCAGTAGGCGTCGACCTCGGGGTCGGCCACCGGGAGGGGGTGGCTGCCGGGGTCGGCGAAGAGGAACGAGGGTTCGTCGAGGTGCGGTGCGGCGGCCGTGACCTCGGCGAACTTCGACGAGAACTCGCCGAAGCGGAGGTGCTGGCTCTTCTTGTCGATCATCCCGAACGAGAGGGCGTCCCAGAACGAGGTGGTGCCGCCGTTGCCGAGCAGCACCTCGTAGCCGTCGGGGAGGGCGAACAGCTCGGCCAGGCCGTTGCGGAGGGCGCCCACCTCGAAGAGCACCCGGGCCTGTCGGTGCGACGTGCCGAGGTAGTCGCGGCTGGCCGCCGCCAGCGCATCCACGGCCTCGGGCCGGACCTTGGAGGGGCCACACCCGAAACGCCCGTCGGCGGGGAGGAGGTCGGCGGGCAGCTTGATCTGGGGGGTGGCGTCGGGGGTCACCGTGCCATGATCGCGGACGACACGATCAAGGAGCGAGACCGTTGGCCACCCCCCGAACCGACGCCCGAGTGAGCCGCCGCATCGCGGCGATCGCCGAATCCGCCACCCTGGCCGTCGACGCCAAGGCCAAGGCGCTGAAGGCGGCGGGTGAGCCGGTGATCGGCTTCGGGGCCGGCGAGCCGGACTTCCCGACCCCGGCCCACATCGTGGAGGCGGCCATCGAGGCCTGCCGCGACCCGAAGAGCCACAAGTACACCCCCGCCGGCGGGCTGCCCGAGCTCAAGGAGGCCATCGTCGCCAAGACGGTGCGCGACTCCGGGCTCGTGGTCCCCACGAGCGGCGTGCTCGTCACCAACGGCGGCAAGCACGCCGTCTACAACACCTTCGCCGCCCTGCTCGATCCGGGCGACGAGGTGCTGGTCCCGGCGCCCTACTGGACCACCTACCCCGAGCCGATCGCCCTCGCCGGCGGCGTCACCAAGGTGCTCCACACCGACGAGACCACCGGGTTCCGGGTGAGCCTCGACCAGCTCGACGCCGCCCTCACCCCGCGCACCAAGGTCCTCCTCTTCGTCTCGCCGTCGAACCCCACCGGCGCCGTGTACCCGCCGTCGGAGGTGGAGGCCATCGGGCGGTGGGCCGTCGACAACGGCATCTGGGTGGTCACCGACGAGATCTACGAGCACCTCACCTACGGCGAGCACGAGTTCACGTCGATGCCGGTGCTCGTCCCCGAGCTGCAGGACCGCTGCGTGGTGCTCAACGGGGTGGCCAAGACCTACGCCATGACCGGCTGGCGGGTCGGCTGGATGCTCGGTCCGGACGACATCATCAAGGCCGCCACGAACCTGCAGAGCCACGCCACGTCGAACGTGGCCAACGTCAGCCAGCAGGCGGCCCGAGCCGCGCTCGAGGGTGACCTTTCGGCGGTGGCCGAGATGCGCACGGCCTTCGAGCGCCGGGGCCGCCTCATGCACCAGCTCCTCACCGGGATCGAAGGCGTCACGGCCCTCGAGCCGCAGGGCGCCTTCTACGGGTTCCCCAACCTGTCGGCCTACCTGAACCGTCCGATCCGGGGCCGCACCGCCACCGACACCGTGGAGCTGTGCGGGATCCTGCTCGACGAGGCCAAGGTGGCCATCGTCCCGGGCGAGGCGTTCGACGCGCCCGGCTACGCCCGGCTCAGCTACGCCCTCGGCGACGACGATCTCGGCGAGGGCGTGGGACGGATCGCCGACCTCCTCGCCGAGGCCGAGTAGCCGGTCCACCGGCGAGGACGCAGCAGCCCGTGGCCGACCCGACCGTCCTCCCGTTCGGCTCGTGGCCGACGCCGATCACGAGCGAGCTGGTCGTGCGGTCGGCCAGCCAACCGGGGAGCGTGGAGCTCGACGGTGACCTCCTGTGGTGGTCGGAGAGCCGGCCCGACGAGGGCGGCCGCTCGGCGGTGCTCGTCCGGCATCCCGGCGGCGAGGTCACCGAGGTGCTCCCGGCCCCGTGGAACGCCCGCACCGCGGTGCACGAGTACGGCGGCGGGGCCTGGTGGGCGCGCGACGGCGTGCTCTGGTTCACCGACTGGGCCACCCAGCGGCTCCACCGGGTGGAACCCGGAGGTGAGCCGGTCGCGCTGAGCCCGGAGCCGGCGGTGCCGCGCGGGCTGCGCCACGCCGACGGCCGGATCGACCCATCCGGCCGTTGGATCCTCTGCGTGCAGGAGGAGCACCACGCCGATGGGTCCGAGGCCACCAACCGCATCGTGCGCCTGGCCGCCCACGAACCGTCGGTCCCCGAGGTGGTGGTGGAGGGCCCCGACTTCGTGGCCGACCCCCGCTGGCGACCCGACGGGGATGCCTTCTGCTGGCTCGAGTGGGACCACCCGAACATGCCCTGGGATGCCACCCGGCTGGTGGTCGAGGAAGGCGGGCGCCGCACCGTCGTGGCCGGCGGCGACGGTGGGGTGTCGGTCGTGCAGCCCACCTGGGCCGACGACGGTTCGCTCTGGTTCTCGGCCGACCACACCGGCTTCTGGTCGCTCTACCGCTGGACGCCCGACGGCGGCGTCGAGCCCATGGTGGAGCTGGGCGCCGACATCGGTCGCCCCCAGTGGGTGTTCGGGCAGACGGCGTTCGCCTTCCTCGATGCCGGTCGCACCCTGTTCGTGCACGGCGGGGATGGCCTCGATCACCTGGCCATCCGGGCCGTCGACGGATCGGTGCACCCGCTCGACGTCGGCGCCACCGTGATCGAGGGCCTGCAGGCCAACGGTTCCACCGCGGTCTTCCTGCGGGCCTCGGCCACCACGGAGCTCCACGTCGCCGCGGTCCGCATCGAGGGCCTGGAGGTCGCCGGACTCGACGTGGTGGTGCCGCCCCGCGACCTCGGCCTCGACCCCGGCTGGTACTCGTCGCCCGAAGGCCTCGACTTTCCCACCACTGGGGGAGCGACGGCCCACGCCCTCCTGTACCGCCCCACCAACCCGGAGGTGGCGGGCCCCGACGACGAGCGCCCACCGCTCCTCGTGCTCATCCACGGCGGACCCACCTCGGCGGCTCGCCCGATGCTCCGCCTGGCCACGCAGTACTGGACCAGCCGCGGCTTCGCGGTGGTCGACGTGAACTACCGGGGTTCCACGGGGTACGGGCGGGCCTTCCGGGACCTGCTGCAGGGCCAGTGGGGGATCGCCGACGTGGAGGATTGCGTGGCGGTCGTGCGGCACCTCGTGGCGGAGGGCATCGTCGACGAGGCGCGGTGCTGCATCCGCGGTGGCTCGGCGGGCGGCTTCACCACGCTCGCCTCGCTGGCCTTCCACGACGTGTTCGCGGCAGGGGCCAGCCACTACGGAGTGGCTGATCTCGCCGTGCTGGCCCAGGAGACCCACAAGTTCGAGAGTCGCTACCTCGACGGGCTGGTCGGGCCGTGGCCCGAGGCCGAGGCCACCTACACCGCCCGCTCGCCGATCCACCACGTGGACGGGATCCGCCGCCCCCTCGCCGTGTTCCAGGGGCTCGAGGATCCGATCGTCCCGCCCAACCAGGCCGAGCTCATCGTGGACGCCGTGCGGGCCAACGGGGTGCCGGTGGCCTACGTGACCTTCGAGGGTGAGCAGCACGGGTTCCGCCAGGCGGCCAACATCCGGGCCTCGCTCGACGGCGAGCTGTCGTTCTACGCCCAGGTGCTCGGCTTCACGCTGCCGCCTGACGAGGGCATCGAGCCCATCGCCATCGACAACCTGGCCTGAACGGTCACTCGACGCGAGCGAGGATCAGCGGGGGCCGCTCGACGGGGTCGGTACTGATGGACCACCCGCCGTCGAGGGCCGCCATGGCATCCGGGAGGCGGCCGGGGTCGTCGACGTGGAGCTCGAAGAGGGGTTGCCCGGCGACCACCTCGTCGCCCACGGTGGCGTGCCACACCACACCGGCGACCGCTGACACCGGGTCCTCCTTCCGGCTGCGGCCGGCGCCGAGGATCCACGCCGCCCGTCCCACGGCCATGGCGTCGAGGCGGCTCAGGTAGCCCGACGCCGGGGCCATCACCACCTCCACCTCCGACGCCGTCGGCAGCGGTGCCTCGGGATCACCGCCCTGGGCCCGCACCATGGCGTCCCAGTGGTCCATCACGGCGCCCGACGCCAGCACCTCGGCGGGGTCCACGTCCTCGATGTCGACCAGGCGGAGCATCTCGCGGGCCAGCTCGACCGTGACGTGCACGAGGTCGGACGGGCCACCGCCGGCGAGCACCTCCAGCGCTTCCACCACTTCGAGGGCATTGCCGGCGGCACGGCCGAGCGGTGTGGACATGTCGGTGAGCAGCGCCGTGGTGCGGACGCCGTGCCCAGCACCGAGGTTGACCATGGTGCGCGCCAGCTCCCGGGCCAGGTCTGGCGAGGGCATGAAGGCGCCGGTGCCCACCTTGATGTCGAGCACCAGGGCGCTCGTGCCCTCCGCGATCTTCTTCGACATGATCGAGCTGGCGATGAGCGGGATGGCGGCCACCGTGCCGGTGACGTCTCGCAGGGCGTAGAGGCGACGGTCGGCGGGGACGAGGTCGCCGCCGGCGGCGCGGATGTGGGCGCCGACGGTGCGCAGGCTGGCCAGCGCCTCGTCGTTGGTGAGGAGGCTCCGCCATCCGGGTACCGTCTCGAGCTTGTCGAGGGTGCCACCCGTGTGGCCGATGCCCCGGCCGGCGGTCTGGGGAACCGCCGCGCCGCACGCCGCCACCAGGGGGCAGAGGATCAGCGACACCGTGTCGCCCACCCCGCCGGTGGAGTGCTTGTCGACGGTCGGACGGTCGAGGCCCGTCAGGTCGATCCGGGCCCCGGAGGCGATCATCTGGTCGGTCCACCGCAGGAGCTCGTCCTCGTCGAGGCCCTGGAAGTAGATGGCCATGAGCAGCGCGGCCATCTGCTCCTCGGCCACCTCGTCGCGGAGGTAGGCGTCGAGCAGCCAGTCGATCTCGTCGTCGCGCAGCCGTCCGCCGTTGCGCTTGCGGAGGATCAGGTCGACGACCTGCATCAGGTCGTGAGGTCCTCGGGGCCGAAGGCGTCGGGCAGCAGCTCGCCGAGGGGTCGCTCGTTGAACAGCAGCTGCGGTCCGCCGTGCTCGTGCAGCAGTTGCCGGCAGCGTCCGCAGGCCATGAGGTCCCGCCCGGCGTGGTCGACGCAGGCCACCGCCACGAGACGGCCGCCCCCGGTCGACACGAGGCTCGACACCAGCCCGCACTCGGCGCAGAGCGTGAGCCCGTAGCTGGCGTTCTCCACGTTGGCTGCGGTGAGCACACGCCCGTCGTCGACCAGACCGGCGGCCCCGACGGGGTAGCCCGAGTACGGCACGTAGGCCAGGGCCCGCACCTCCACGGCGGCGGCCCGGAGGGCGGGCCAGTCGACGGTGCCGGAGCCGGTCATCGAGAGCGCTCGTAGGGGACGCCCACCGCGGCGGGCGCAGCAGCCCGCCCGACCACCCCGGCCACCACCACGACGGTGACGACGAAGGGCAGGGACTGCCAGAACTCGCTCGGGATCGAGAAGTCGCTGACGTGGACGCCGAGGAACTGGAGGCGTGACCCGAGGGCACGGGTGAAGCCGAAGAGGATGGCGCCGGCGAAGGCCGTGCTCGGCCGCCAGCGGCCGAAGATCAGGGCCGCGAGGGCGATGAACCCGGCCCCGTTGGTCATCCGGTCCTCGAAGCCGCCCTGGGCCTCGAGCGAGAACCACGCCCCGGCCACCCCGGCGATCAGCCCGCCGATCACCACGGCCCGATACCGCGTGCGGATGACGTCGATGCCCAGCGTCTCGGCGGCGTGGGGGTGCTCGCCGCAGGCTCGGACCCGGAGCCCGAACGGCGTGCGGTTCAGCACGAAGGCGGTGAGGGCCACGATGGCGAACATGGCGAAGAAGATGGGCCGGTTGGTGAAGAGCTGCTCGCCCACGATCGGGATGTCGGAGAGGAGCGGGATGCCGATCGGGGAGGTGTTGCGACCGGTGGTGAAGCCCGAGGGCACGATGACCTCCGAGCGGATGAACCCGGTGGCGCCGAGGGCCAGGAGGTTGATGACCACGCCGGAGATGATCTGATCCACCCGGAACGACACCGACAGCACGGCGTGGAGCAGGGCGACCAGACCGCCGGTGAGCACGGCGGCCCCGACCGCGAGCCACAGCGCGCTGGTGGAGGACGCGTCGCCGACGAGCGCGTAGACCATGAAGCCCACCGCCGCCGACGCCAGCATCATCCCTTCGATGCCGATGTTGACCACGCCGGACCGCTCGCACCAGAGGCCGGCCATGGCGCCGAGGGCCACCGGGGTGCCAAGGCGGAGCGACTCCACCAGGAGCTGCAGGACGTTGGTGTCGGGGGCCTCGGACAGCGCCAGGGCCACGACGAGGACGAGCGGGAGGCAGAGGACGGTCGAGGTGGTGAGGAGGGCTCGGGCCAGGCCCGGCCGCTGTCGGTCGAAGAACGTTGCCACCGCGGTGATCAGGAACACCGTGCCGATCCCGGCGACCACCGGACCGGGGGTGAAGCCGATTCGCAGCGGGTCGGGGGGTGGTTCGAAGGTGAGGCCCTTCGATGCCGCATCGAGGTGGGCGGCGACGTAACCGACGAGGTAGATGCCGACGGCGCCGAAGAGGACGCCGAGGGTCTGGCGGCGGCCGAGGCGCCGGCGGGCCGCCGCGGGAGCGGCGATGGCGGTCACGTCGGACCTGCCCAACCACTGCCGACCTGGCTCGTTGCCAGGGGATCGATGGCGCCCTTGGGGTCGTCGCCGTCGACGGAGGGCGTCCGGAGCCGGAAGATCGTGCGGACCACCACGTCGGCGGCCACCAGCAGGAGCACCAGTGCCTGGATGATGCGCACGGCATCGATCGACAGGCCGGCCTCCTGCTGCATCAGCCCGGCGCCCGACAGCATCGAGCCCCAGAGGATCGACGTGAGGATGATGGCGAACGGGTTGGCCCGGGCCAGCAGGGCGATGCCGATGGCGTCGAACCCGAGGGCCACGAACACGCCGGGGCTCAGGTAACCGCTGGTGCCGAGCACCTCACCGGCGCCGGCGATCCCCGCCAGGCCTCCGGACAGCAGCATCACCAGCACGATGGTGCGGTTGACCCCCATCCCCGCGTACTTGGCGGCGTTGGGGTTCGTCCCAACCGTGCGGACCTCGAAGCCGAACGTGGTGCGGCGGAGCACGAACCACACGAGGACGCAGAGCCCGACCACGACGAGGGCCCCGACGTGGAGCGGGGGCTCCGAGTCGACCAACACCGGGAGCCGGGCCGCCTCGTGCACGGGTGCCGTACGGGGGACCGACGCCCCGGTGTCACGCAGGATCAGCGGATCGCTGGAGCTCACCAACCACCGCACGTAGAGCACGGCGATGCTGTTGAGCATGATCGTCACGATCACCTCGTGAGCACCGGTGCGGGCCTTCAGGACGCCCGGGATGCCACCCCAGAGGCCGCCGCCGAGGGCGCCGGCGAGGATGACGATCGGCACCAGGAGCGGGGCGGGCACGTCGGCCAGCCAGCTGAACGTGCCGACCCACGCGGCGGTGGTGGCACCGACGAGGAGCTGCCCCTCCACGCCGATGTTGAACAGACCCGCTCGGAAGGCGAAGGCCACCGCGAGCGCGGCCCCGACGAACGGCGTGGATCGAGCGAGCGAGGCGGCCACCCGGTCGCCGGTTCCGTACATCCCGCGGAGGAGGGCCCAGTACGACTCCAGCGGGTCCTTCCCGATGGCGACCACGACGATGGCCGCCACGACCAACGCCACGAGCACCGCCAGGACGGGGACGAGGACCGGTTGCACGCGCGCCGACTCGGTGAGTGCACGACCGATCCGGTCGACACGGGTGCGGCGGTCGTCTCGTGCGCTCACGACGCCGCCGCCTGGTCGTCGGTGCCGCACGCCATCAGCAGGCCGAGCTGGTCGCGGGTGGCCACGGCTCGGTCGTAGGTGCCGACCAGCGCACCTCGGTAGAGCACCCCGATGCGGTCGGCCAGGTTGAGCACCTCGTCGAGCTCGGCCGACACCAGCAGGACCGCCGCGCCGCGGTCGCGGAGCTCCACGATGCGGCGGTGGATGAACTCGATCGACCCGACGTCGAGCCCGCGGGTGGGCTGGGCGACGATGAGCAGCTTCGGGTCACCCGACAGCTCGCGGGCGATCACCACCTTTTGCTGGTTGCCGCCCGAGAGGGTGGCGGCCGCCACCGCCGCGCTCGGTGCCCGCACGTCGAACTGCTGCACGAGCTCGGTGGCGGCGGTGTCGATGGCGGCGTCGTCACGCAGGCCCCGCCGGGAGAACGGCGCCTTCCGGTAGCGGTTGAGCACGAGGTTGTCGGAGATGCTGAACGGTCCGACCAGGCCGTGCTTCGACCGGTCCTCGGGCACGTGGCCGACCCCGAGCTCGATCACGTGGCGGGGGGTGGCGTGGGTGGCATCGGCCCCGTCGATCAGCACCGTGCCAGCCGCCTTCGGGCGCATGCCGGCGATGGCCTCCACCAGCTCCCGCTGACCGTTGCCCTCCACGCCGGCGATGCCGAAGATCTCGCCGGCCCGGACCTCGAGGTCGAGGTCGTCGACGGTGATCGAACCCCGATCGTCGGCCACCCGCAGGCCCCGCACCTCGAGCACCGTGCGGCCCGGCGAGCTGGGGCCCTTGTCGATGGCAAGGGTGACGTCGCGGCCCACCATGAGGGTGGCCAGGCTCTGGGGCGTCGACGACCCGGGGTCGGCCTGGCCCACCACCTCGCCACCACGGAGCACCGTGATGCGATCGGCCACCGCCAGCACCTCGCGGAGCTTGTGGGTGATGAACACGATCGACTTCCCCCGGTCGACGAGGGTGCGCACCACCTCGAAGAACTCGTCGACCTCGCCGGGGGTCAGCACGGCGGTGGGCTCGTCGAGGATCAGGATCTCGGCGTCGCGGTAGAGGGCCTTGATCAGCTCCACCCGCTGCTGCTCACCCACCGACAGGTCGCCGACGGTGGCGTCCGGGTCGATCTCGAGGCCGAAGCGATCGGCCAGCTCCCGGATGCGGACCCGGGCGGCGTCGAGGTCGAGGCGCACGCCCCGCCGCGGCTCGTTGCCGAGCACCACGTTCTCCGCCACGCTGAACACCGGCACCAGCTGGAAGTGCTGGTGCACCATGCCGATGCCATGGGCGATGGCGTCGGCCGAGCTGCGGAAGCGGACGACCTCGCCCCGGACGAGCAGCTGGCCCTCATCGGGCTGGTAGAGCCCGAACACCGTGTTCATGAGCGTGCTCTTGCCGGCCCCGTTCTCCCCGAGGAGGCAGTGCACCTCACCCGACTGCAGGGTGAAGGAGACGTCGCGGTTCGCCACCACGCCCGGGAACCGCTTGGTGATCCCGCGGACCTCGAGGACCGGAGCGGATGCCTCGTTCGTGGCCATCCGCCCCGATCCTGGGCCCGTCGTGCTACTTGGCCGGGAGCCCGGTGACGGGGTCGAGGCCGGTCTTGATCGAGCCGTCGGCGAGGCCCTGACGGGTCTCTTCCAGCGCATCGGCCACGTCGTCGGGGATGTCGGCGTCGTGGAACGGGGCGTAGGTGATGCCACCGTTGGCCGTGGTGAGGTTGTAGGTGCCGCCGGCGAAGCTGCCGTCGAGCATGGCGACGATCTGCTGGAAGACGCCGAGGTCGACCCGCTTGACCGCCGACGAGGCGAGGTACTCCACGCCGTCGGCGGCGCCGTCGTTGAAGGAGCTGAAGTACTCGTCCTGGTCGACGCCGATGCCCCACACGCCGCTCTTGGTGGCCTCCACCACGCCGGCCGAGCCGGTCTTGCCGCCGGCGCCGAAGATCACGTCGGCGCCCTCGCCGATGAACTGCTGGGCGTCGGACGCTCCCTTGGTGGAGTCGTCGAAGGACTCGTTGTAGATCGTCAGGACCCGGATGTCGGGGTTCACCGACTTGGCGCCCGCTTCGTAGCCGTTGACCAGCTTGACCACCGGGACGACGTCCTCGCGACCGCCGACCACGCCGATCACGCCGCTCTCGCTCAGCGAGGCCGCCAGCACGCCGGCCATGTAGCCGCCCTCGTCCTCGTTGAAGAGGACGCCGACGTAGTTGTCCGGGAAGCCGTCAGCCTGGAACTGGTCGATGCCGATGAAGTTGGTGCCGGCGTTGGCGTTGGCCGCCTTCAGCGTGTCGGTGGCGAGCAGGAAGCCGACCGTGATGATCGCGTCAGGCCCTCCCTGGAGGGCGGTGGCGATGTTCTGGGCGTAGTCGGCCTCCGACACCGTCTCGATGGCGGTGGTCTCGAAGTCGAAGCACTCGGCGGCGGCCGTCATGCCCTCGAAGGCGTACTGGTTGAAGGTGCGGTCGTCGACCTTGCCGATGTCGGTGACCAGGCGCACCGTGAAGTCCTCGGGCGCCGTGACCCCGGCGTCCTTGGCCTCGGTGCAGAGGTCGTCGAGGCTGACCTGTGCGTCGGTGGTGCTGCCGCCGTCGCCGCCGTCATCGCCGGCCGTGGTGGTGGTCTCGTCATCGATGGTGGGCTCGTCGTCGTCCCCGCCACAGGCGGCGGTCACCAGCCCGAGGGCGAGAAGACCGGACAACAGCCGAAGGGAACGCTTCTGCACAGGTGCCTCCCAAGGCGTCTCACGTGGTGGCGCGACCCTAACCCCTCCGTCGGGCGAGGGGCCCCGGGTGCTGGCCAGCTGCCCGCGGTACGGTCACCGCCATGGCCGACCTCGTGCTCGAGTGCTGCGGCCTCGTCAAGCGGTTCGATGCCCGCACCGCCGTCGACGGGGTGGGTTTCGTGGTCGCCCGGGGCGAGACCTATGGCCTGCTGGGCCCGAACGGGGCCGGCAAGACCACGACCATCTCGATGCTCTGCGGCCTGCTTCGGCCCGACGCGGGCTCGGTTCGAGTCGGCGGTCACCCGCTCGACGCCGACCCGCTGGCCGCCAAGGCCGCCATCGGGCTGGTCCCCCAGGACATCGCGCTCTACGAGGAGCTCTCGGCCCGTGAGAACCTCCGCTTCTTCGGTCGGCTCCAGGGGATGGCGAAAGCCGAGCTGGCCGAGCGGGTCGACGAGGTCCTCGAGCTGGTGGGCCTGGCCGACCGTGCCGCCGACATCGTGGGCACCTACTCCGGCGGCATGAAGCGGCGGGCCAACATCGCCGTTGGCTTGCTCCATCGCCCGCAGCTGCTCGTGCTCGACGAGCCCACCGTGGGCGTGGACCCCCAGAGCCGCAACGCCATCCTCGAACGGGTCGAGGCCCTCGCCGACGGCGGCCTGTCGGTGCTCTACACCACCCACTACATGGAGGAGGCCGAGCGGCTCTGCGACCGCATCGGCATCATCGACGAGGGCCGGTTGGTGGCCGAGGGCACGCGGGACGAGCTCGTGGACGAGGCCCGCCGGGAAGACGAAGCCGCCGGACGGTTCGGCACCACGTCCGACCTCGAGGCCGTCTTCCTCCGTCGGACCGGGAAGGCCCTGCGCGACTGATCGTCGTGGCCTGATGATGACGACGCTCCGCGCTGCGCTGGTGGTGCTCGGCAACGACCTGCGCCGGCGGTCGCGCAACCGGGCCTTCGTGATCCAGTCGGTGGTGGGCCCGGTGCTCCTGGCGATGCTGATCAGCCTGGCCTTCGGCGGGGAGTGGGGATTCGAGGTCACGGTGGGTGTGACGGCCCGCGACGAGGACCCGGTGGCCCGAGGCCTCGTCGACGGGCTGGTGGAGGCCAGTTCCGAGGACCTGGAGTTCGTCGAGATCTCTCCGGACATCGACCCGCAGGACTTCCTCGACGGGCGCGACGGTGCCGCCGTCCTCGTCATCCCGCCGGGCTTCGCGGCGTCACTGGCCACCGCCGACCCCGAACCGCTCGAGGTCGTGCGCGACCCCGAGGACCAGATCGCCGGGGGTGTGGTGATGGCCGTCGCCCAGCAGTTGGCGGCCCGGATCGACGTCGGGCGGCTCGCCACCGCGGCATCGACCGACGCCGGCGTGGCCGCTCCGGATCCCGCGTCGCTGGCCGATGTCGAGCTCCCGATCACCATCGGGCGCGACGACCTGGAGGATCAAGGGCCGGTGTCGGGGGTCGGGCCGGGCATCGGCCTGCTGTTCCTGTTCCTGAGCGTCGGGTTCGTGGCCCGCTCGCTGATCCAGGAGCGCACCTCGCGGGTGCTCGATCGCCTGCGGGCCGGACCGGTCAGCACCACGGCCATCCTCCTCGGCAAGTGCGGTGGTCTCGTGGCCGTGGGCATCGTGACCCTCGGGACCATGTGGCTGGCCACCAGCCTCCTCCTCGACGCCGACTGGGGTCCTCCCCTCGGGGTGCTGCTGCTCGTCGTCGCCAGCTCCCTCGCTGTCGCCGGCGCGGCGGGGGTGGTGGCCGGGCTGGCCCGCACCGAGCAGGCCGCCGAGATGATCGCCACCGGTGTGGCGTTCCTCTTCGGCGTGCTCGGCGGGAGCCTGATCCCCCTCAGCGACCTCCCGGAGTCCTTGCTGCGGATCTCCTGGGCCACGCCGAACGGTTGGGCCCTGCACGGGTTCGCCGAGCTGTCGGCCGGGCAGGGCACGGTGGCGTCGATCCTCCCCCACGTGGGTGGCCTGCTCGCCTGGGCGCTCGGGCTGGGGCTGGTGGCGGCGGTCCTGCTGCCGAGGCGGTTGAGCTCACGATGAGCCTCCGCACCGCGGGCGTGATCGCCAGACACGAGCTGCGCCGGGTCCTGCGGGACCCGGCCCTCATCGCCTTCGGGCTGGCCCTGCCGGCGCTCCTGATGTTCCTCATCGGCTCCACCTTCTACGGCAGCAGCTCGATCGAGATCGGCGTGCTGGACCTCGATCGCTCGCCGGCCTCGGCCCGGATGGTCGAGCGCCTCGACGGGTTCGAGGGGGTCGGTCTCCGCCACTACGAGCGGCGGGCCACCCTCGCTCGCGACGTGCGGACCCGGGCCCGCGACGCCGGGCTCGTGATCCCGAACGGGTTCGGCGCCGACGCCGACGCCGGTCGGGCCGAGGTGGAGGTG